>JASEGW010000055.1 GCA_030017825.1 bacterium
CAAAAAAGTTCAGGCAGAAAAACTAAACTTAAAACCAGCCCTTTTGGCAACAGGATATTAAATAGAGCCATGCACACAATTGCTCTTTATCAGATATCAAAGAAAAATACAGAAGGTAGAATCTATTTTGAAAGAAAAGTGTCTGAGGGAAAAACCAAACTTTGGGCTCTTAGATGTCTTAAAAGGCAAGTAATCAACAAGGTTTATAATGTCCTGAAATATGCAAACTAAAAAAAAACCATTAATTTTACATACATTATTAAGGACAATATTTGTCGTGAAGAAAAACAAAACAAAAACAAATTAACAATCAACTATTGACACAAATGGGTGCCATGAAATTATGCCGTTAGCACGACCTCTTTCAATACTATCTAACATCTTATTGAAAATTGGTCTTCCAGGAATTTTGGCAGATTGTTTTTCAACCAATTCTTCAATGACAGTTATTCCCTCCCGTTTGGCAAGCAAACGAAGTTCATCCAGTTGACCTTCTATGGATTGCACTTGCATATCCTCTACATCAGTTGATTTTCTTGCATACAGGAAAAATTTTTGTGTGCTTGGATTATTTACATTAGTAGTCATACTACTATCATTTATACGCCCGTAAATAATCCAAATCAATATATCAAAATATCGCAATATTTTTGATACCTTATTGTGTTTGTAGTTTGTGTTCGAGGGGATGGGAGAAACGCTTGGTCGGCGCTCGGCGCCGACCCGCCAAGTCGCTGTCTTGTGCCTTTGTTTAAAAAGGCTCGGACTTATTTTGTCAAAAACTTTTGAAAGTCCGAAGCATATTTTAACACGTCGGTTTGCATTCTCCAAGGGAGGGGTTAAAGGGGAAGGAATTGGAGAATGCCTCGTCTCGGAACCTCCCGCTCACCCCACTGCTGTGGGGTTCGCTCAAACACAGAACGAAACCTCTCGCTCCAGCCACTTCGTGGCTTCCGCTCATACTCTTTTGTCTTGAGTTTGCTCTATGCCCAGCCCACGCTTACTGATAACATAAAATACTCGTTTAACTTTATGAATACTTATTTTATTCGAAGAAAAGCTTTGCTTATACACTTAGCCTTGTGTTAGCTTCGTTATATATCTAAGGCTTTAATAACACTTTTCTTGGTTTTGAAGAACCATCAGAAGGAGCAATAACACCTTTTGCTTCTAATTGATCAATTAATCTTGCTGCTCTTGCGTACCCAATTGATAATCTTCTTTGAATTAAACTAGCAGAGGCTCTATCATATTCCATTACAACTTTCTTAGCTTCTTCAAAAGATTCATCTTCGGTTAATGAATCAACATAATCATCTGCGTTTGGTAAATCACGAAGATAACTTTCAATCCTAGCAATTCTAACTTTTAAACCAATAATCTCTGTTTCTAATTGTTCTGTTGTTTTTATAGTTTTATCGTCCATATTTATATATTACTCTAATTTTTTATTAAGTTGATCAAATTTAACTGTCATTGTTGGATTTCCATGAGCCAGTCTTTTAATTGTTAGATCATCTGCCTTGTTGTTAGCAATACGAAGGTTGTTTTCAGATGACAAAAGAGCTTCTTTGGTCTTTTGGAGATGGTCAATAGTTTTATCGATTTCTTCAATAGCAGTTTTAAATTTACGACTAGCCAAGTCATAATTCTTTGCAAACCCCTCTTTAAACTTATTTATATTATCTTCAAAGTTTGTAATATCAATATTCTGATTTTTTACCAAGGCAAGCTCAGCTTTATATTTTTGTGAATTCATTGCTGCGTTCCTAAGTAGAGTTATTATTTGTATGAAAAATTGAGGCCGTATTACATACATTTTAGGATATTTATACGAAACATCGACAATACCTGTGTTATATAAATCATTATCTACTTCCAGAAGTGAGACCAATACAGCAAATTCACACTTTTTCTCATTACGATCTTTATCAAGTTTCTGTAAAAAATCTTCATTCCTATGTTTTGCGGAGGTCTCGTCTCCTTCATTTTTCATTTCAAACATAATTGAGATTATTTCATTGCCCAAATCATCAGTTTCTTTATAGATATAGTCACCTTTGGTTCCAGTATTCGAATCGTTATCTTTTTCAAAATATGCGTTTTGAAAGGCAGTTGCACGAAGTTTATTAAATTCAATCTCACAATGTTGTTCCAAAGTCTCACCTACCATTTTAGTACTAAGTTTTAATTTCATATCTTTACGAAGTGTGATCTCATCATCTTTCATCTTGATAATGTCATCTTTAGTCTTGAGTTCAGCAAAATGCTTTTCTTGCAAGGATTTTCCTAACAATTGCTTTTCAGTCTCTTTGATCTTCAACTCTCCAGCTAGATCGTCTCGTTCTTTTTCAACGATTCTTACAGCTTCAGTAATAGAAAGTTTTTTCTCAACTTCAGTTTTATCAATTTTTGCCTTTAGGTCAGCTATTTCCACTTCTTTCTTTGTCAAAAGCTCAATAGACTCCTTATCCTTTTTGGCAATGTCTAATTGCATTATCTTTTCGACATCAGCTTTAGCCAACTTGACAGCACTCTCTTTTTCTTTCTCAGCAAGTTCTAGTCGTTCATGAATTTCTTTATCAAACTCATGATTACGAATCTGCTTCAAGATATCGGCAAATCCAGCCTCATCAACTTTAAAAACTTTTTTGCAATGTGGACATATAATATCGTTCATATTCTTAATTTATTTTCTAACATTTTCATCAAGAGTATTCCCTTGAGTATCTTTCCATGCCGTCCATCCATTTAAGGCAGTTCCAGCAATAGTTGCACCTGACGCACTAGGACTATTAAAGATAACATCTTTAGTAAATACATAAGATTGGTCACCTGATTGAACTAGCGTACCATTATTAAGAAATTCTCTACGAGCCGCGTAAGCATAACCACCAATAAATGAATTTGTTTCTTTAATACGTGCTTTTGAATCTTTCAAAACCATAAAATTACCATCATCTAACAACTTACCTCTAGCTACTATATTTTCAATTTTAAGTGAATATATTTTAGAATCAGATGTTGATTTTGTTTGTTGGAAAAGAGGGTATCCAAGTGAAGACATTATAAACTGAACTTTTTCAAAGTAATTATCTGCAGAAATTTTTTTGAATTCTGATAATTTATTTTCTTGGGGTTGTACCTTGTTTAGTACTTGATAACGATTAATTTCTCTAGCTAGCAAAGTTGATTTATTTTCTAAATACTTTACATCTGCTTTATCAACTTGACCAGTAAAAACCATTGCTAGGTGCCAATTATCTTTATTTAAATCATGATTTTCTAGTCTCTGATAAAAAGTTTCTGATTCACCAATATATACATTTTCAAATGTCGAATTTTCATCACTTCCAAATAGAAAATATATTGCAGGATTATTAATCTCTGTCCTATTTTTAATATCTTTAAGATTAACTCTAGGAATTACAAATAACTTACCTGTCCATCCGTCAAGTTCTAGGATTTTTAGTCCACTTGGATCACCTGTAATTAGTGTATGAATTACTTGATTATTAGTCATTATATTTTTCTATTATGTTGATTTCATTTTGATTTAATTCATAAAGTTTATAAACTTCCTGATCGATTGCCTTATCGACCTTTTCGATTTCAGACTTTATTGACAACCACTTCTCAGAATTTTCAGTAGCTACCCTTAATTTATTATTTAATTCTAGAATTTTTTTAACTAGGCTAGATATTAAACTGTTTTTAGTAGGAATTTTAATTGGAAGTTTCTCTAAATAAGTTTTTGAGATATTGACGGTAAGTTTTGACCTATTTGAAAAGTTCATTGAATAATACCAATTAATTAATGAGGAATTTAACAATCCTAGGACATAATAAATATCAAATCTTAAGTCTGAATTTAGTATGATATTGTTTACTGAATTAAAAGTATAATATTTGTCCTTATCAATCGTTGCCCTTAATGGTTTGTCTCCACCACTTATTCTTTGTAATATTATTTTATCTGATAAAAATATTTCCTCTTTTCTGGCTCTGTTTAATTTATTTCTATCATAGAGTATCCAGTTATTATTATAATTGATACTATATCTTCCAAAGTCTTTCCCAAATAAAAGTGGTTTATAGCTATTATTATCTTTATTTTTTGAAACATACTTATTTTTATCGCCATCTATTCCGGGAGAGATATATTTACAAATATTTCCTAATATAACTGTATCTTGATCAATCTTTTGTGATAATTCATTTCGATCAGACGATGAAAATAAATTGAATGTAAATTTAATGTTTTTGCTAAATTGTTTTTGCGATATACTATCCTCGTTTAGAAATCCATTTGTAATTACTTTAACCACGTTTGATTCTCTTTTTTGTTGCACACTTTCTATTTCAAGAAAAAGAATTACTGATGAAGCAGTAACATTTTTAAATACTCCTTCTTCTAAGTCTACAATTCTCACTATCCTAGTTGTGTCCAATAAGTATTTTCTCAAAAGATCAAAGTTTGTGGCTCTTAATATATTGTTTGGAATTATAAATCCGACGATACCTTTTTCATTTAGTAAAGTTGTAGCCTTAAGTGTAAATAGTGAATATAAATTAACCTTTCCTGATTGAATATTTCTTCCACTTTCTGTTTTAATTAATCCCAATTGGTTTAAAAAATTAGAAAAATAATTCTTTTCGGATAGTGAAAAATCAGCTTCACGAGTGAAAACCCATGGAGGATTACCGATAATTACATCAAACCCACCTTGTTTAAAAACTTCTGGAAATTCTTCTTGCCAATTGAAAGGCTTTTTATCTCTATAATTCTTACCAAAGTATTTTTTAAGTTCTTCATCTGTTCCTGAAATTAATGAATTACCATTTTTAATGTTTTTATCAAGGCTTGGAAGTTTCATTCTTGTATCTAAAGCACTGATTAAAAGATTAAGCCTTGCTATTTCAACTGCTTGATTGTCAAGATCGACTCCGTAAATGTTATTTAAC
This sequence comes from bacterium, assembly GCA_030017825.1. GTDB lineage: Bacteria > UBA9089 > JAHJRX01 > JAHJRX01 > JAHJRX01 > JASEGW01. The sequence continues at coordinate 4,966 of JASEGW010000055.1, forward strand.
AAAATATCAATTTTTGTAAATGTTCCACCCTGACTTCCAAATTCTATATATTTATCATGAATTACTTCTAACGCTTTTAATAAAAACGACCCAGAGCCACAAGCGGGATCTAGTACTTTAATTTTCTTTAAGTCTTCGATACTACTGCACTTGTCTAAAACTGGCTTTAACGTATTTTTGACGATGTAATCAACTATAAAATCTGGAGTATAGTAAATCCCTTGCTCTTTTCTCTTTGTTGCATCTTTATCAATAGATAATCCTTTTTTAGACTTTGCAAGTCTATAGCCCAAGTAATTTTCGTAAACTCCACCCAAAACATCAACTGGCATCGCCTTAAAATCATATTCGTAATATCCAGACTTGCCATAAAGTATTTTTATAACCTTTTCTGTTGCTCCACTGTATTCTTCCCACTTTTCAAACGGATGTTCTGAAAAAAGACCAGAATTGTATACCTCATCTAATTCTTTAAACTTTTCAATCATAGACTCATACAAGTGTTTTTTACTACTACCTTCTTTCCATTCTCTAATCAAGGGAATAAGTGTTTGAGGTTCGATACCACGATCTTCGGCAACTCTAAGAAAAATTAATCTATCAAGTAACTTTTGAACTCCTTCATCCAATAAATCTTTATTCACATCCTTATTCCATTGTCCAAGATCATTGGTTAAAATACTTCTACATTCGCTTAAATCCTTATATAAAAGTTCACTAACAGATATCTTTTGAAGTTTTTTACCAAATTTTTCTCCCTCCACATCTAATAAGTTATTTTCAAAACTTTCTTTTGATAACAACCATAATTGATCAAATCTATCCACATATTCTGTATATTTAATTTCAAAAAATAACTTATCAAAAAGAGATTTATCTATAACCTGTGCGTTAAACACTTTTAGACTTTCAAAATCGGTTAAGACAGCCCAGGTAACCCCTTTATTCCATGAATACCTAACTGCTTGATTTGCAAACTCCTCATTGTGTAAATTTGTTTTTAGGGCTTTTGCTTCAACAAAAAACTTACATCTTCCGTTTAAATAAAATCCGTAATCAGGTCTTCCTGACTGTTGATGCTCCTCTGCAGTAACCTCATTCTTATTTTGAGTATCCCATCCTAAGGCATGGAATAATGGCTGTATAAAATCCTTTTTTGTTTCTTCTTCTGTGTATTTGGAGATTGATCTAGTTTCTATAACTTGTTCGTACTTTTTAACAAGCTCTGCAATTTTTAGTTTAGCTTCATCTTTATTCATACTATTTGTATTTTACTACTTTTTATCCAAGATTGAACTAGATATAACTTTGGTGTAATATCGAAAACAAATGGACGATCTAACTAGAAGAAAAATTAGTGATAGTTTAAGAGACTCTGCATTAAACGATGTAGAAAATTGTGTTCATAATTTATTAACAAATCCACTTAATGAAAATAATTGGGCAGAATTTAATTCTTCACTACAAAATGCACAAACACTAGGAGTTAAACTGAATCTGTACTTTCTAGGTTGTTAAACTCATTGCCTGATCCTATTAAAAACAATGTTCTTGGTGCTGTAGCTAAAAAGCATAATTTAAGCGAAAGTGAAATGGATGGAATTTTGGCGCCTGAAGATTAAGATTTTTTAAACTTAGGTCTAACTAATGGTGTTGCTCCACAATATGCATTTTTTGCATCTTTTTCAATTTCGTCTCTCTTTTTAGTTGCTTCTGGGTTATCTCCTAAATCTAATGAGTTTTCCATTAAGGCTTGGGCTGCACATCCTACTCCAACACAAGCACCTTCACCCTAGTATGTGCAATTTGCTAACTTTGGAAACTTTGGCTGATCTGCTGACATGAGGCATATCTTATCATACTTAAACTGAAAAAATTACTTTTTTTGTTATTGCTCCTAATATTAAACGCAGTGCTGGTCTATTTTCTTTTTTGTAAATCATTGGTGTTCCAAGTACTTTTTTACAATTTGGACAGACTAAGTTATTTGCAGGGATAATAGATTGCTCGCTAATTATACGATCAATATACACTCTTTTAAGTGTACCAATGCCGTCTTTCTGATAGCTAAATATATTTGTTTTGCAATTGCTACAGGAGATTTTTAATATTCTTGAATTTCCTCCTCTAGCCTTTTTATATTTATCACTTTTTAATTTAACATGCTTCATTTTGCAATTTTACTCCTAAGAAGTTTATTTTGCGATGGAGGGATGTTGACATGGCATGTATAATAAATTTTACAGAAAGAGGGTGAATTAATAATGATAACAGAAATACAACCATTCGCTAAACAATTTATGGAACCAATCGCAGAAGAAGATATATTAGACGCATCAGGTCATTATGATGAAGTAAGCCAAACTTGGATACTTGATCAAGGGCAAGATTCATCTACGTTAATGTCTGGTATTAGTCCTGAAAGACCACCAACTACCTGTTCACAAATGACTAAAGTTGGAGACAAACACTATGTGAGCGATACTTATGTCGATGACTAATAAGATAGGTTTTTTTAGAAAGTCAAAACAATCAAACACGAAGTTAGTTTTGATGTTTGAGAAAATTCAAAAAATAAGATTTGAAAGCTCGGATAGTGATTGGCAAGATAAAGATTTTGTCAAGAGATTAATGAGCTTGGAAAAACAGTCTAAAAGTGAAATCTTAAAATTGCTAAAAGATAAGAAATTAAAAACTTCTGATGACTTTTATAGAGCTTCATTTATATTTCACCACGGATACAATTTTGAAGATTATATGGTTGCTGTTTCACTTTCTTCAATAAGCCATCACCTTGGTGAGCCATGGGCAAAAAATTTCTATGCAGTTGCACTTGATAGACTTTTACTAAATATTGGACTTCCACAACATTTTGGTTCGCAATTTTCTAAAAAAAATGGGGAGTGGCAACTTGAAAAAATAAATGACAAGACTACAGATAAAGAGCGTGCAGAACATGGAATAGAGGCTTTGTCGTTAATTAAAAAAAGAATGAAAAATATGGATAAGATTACTTCTTGGGAGACTTCATTAAAAGATTAATAATTTCTTCAGATATTGGTAATCCTGTCAAATCCTGAATCCATCCCCATTGGCCGTTTGGATTAATTTCTAGAAATACATATTTTCCTTTAGGTGTTAGTATCATATCCACTGCGCCAAAATTTAAATCAAGTTTTTTCATGAATTTAATTAATTTCTTCTCAACGTCTTTTGGTAACTGATGAATCTTGTGCTTGAGGTTTAGCGTGTCTTTTCTCCAGTCAGTTTTAGCCTTCTCACTCTTTTGAGAATGGATTTCAACAGGGAAAATTGTATCTCCAACTATTGTTATTCGTAGTTCTACATCCTTTTCAACATATTCTTGTAACAGTACTGGTGTATTTTTAACTTGAGCAACATTTTTAATATTATCTTCTGCGATTAGGCTTGTGTAAATTGCTGTACCATTATTATCATCAAGCATGACTCCACCACCCAATCGTTTAATTATCACGCCTTTTGATTTGGTTTTCTGGAAGAATTTTTCCGCATCTTCTGGGGAATTTGTAATTAATGTCTTTGGAATTTCAAGTCCTATCTCACTTGCAGTTTTTAACTGCTTTATTTTTAATTCTGCCCTTCTGTTGCTTTCAGGATGGTTTATCCAAGTACAATTTAAAACTTCCCACAATCCTCGTATTGTTGCGTTTGACTCCTGCTCAGCAAAAGTTTTTACAAATGGAGAAAATTCCTCTGGAAATTTAAAATGTGCTGGTCTCCTATACCAAACACCTTTAATATCGCTACCAACAATTTTACGACCAGAACTAAAATTAAGTATTTGATTTTGATCATCCGCATCAAAAGAAATACTGGCTGACACATTCAATGGAAAATCTTCTGTATTAAATCTTACAAAGGGTATTTCTCGCTCATTTAATTTGGTCGCAATAATATCGACATGCGGATCTAGCTTTTGACTTACCATTAAAATTTCAGGAGTTTCTGTAAATCTTTCTGCCATAATGGTCGTATTTTATCATCAATGTCAATTTTTGTTCTACATTGTTGTTCTTAGTTCTGTTCTCGTTCCCGCCCGCAGGCGGATTCCATCCAAAAGGAACCATGCAAGGAGCAATGGTTTTGTTCTGTTCTACCTTCTAACCAAGTGCTGTGCTGAAAGCACCTTTGTGCTGTTTTCAGCACTTGGTGTAGTTTGCCCTTTAGGGCAAATTGCTACTGGCATGGGTGTTAGTTTTAGGTACTTTAACGGTAACGGCTACCGTTACCGTCAGCCGTCAACCGTTAGACCGTAGTCTGGCCGAAAATACGGCCAGTTGACGGATTCTGTAAAGTACCTGACGGTATACCGTCAAGCCCTCGCAAGGGCTATTCCCCTTTGTCTTCGTCAATTGGGTTAGCGAACCACACGGAGTGGGGTGAGCTGAAGCTTTCCGGGCATATGCGTTAAGCGAAGCCACGCAGTGGCTGAGCGAACAAACACGGAGCTCCGCAACAATTCCTTCCCCTTTAACCCCTCCCTTGTTGCTTCGCTCACACATTAATAATTTGTGATAAAAT
>JASEGW010000056.1 GCA_030017825.1 bacterium
GCAATAAATATCATACAAACATAAATGCCATAGGCATGATATATTTAAAATTCAAATAGAACAATAAACATTTCTTATGTCAGATTAATTAATGGATTCCATATATTAAGGAAGAAAGGTTTAAGAGCTTAGCTTAAAAAATACTTTATTTTCTTTATAATTCTTTTCAAAGTATCTTAATTATTTTGGGATACTTTGTAGACAAATTTTCCCAAGGCAGGGCTTTCTAAGTGCCGTGGAACAATAATTAGCTTCAGGTTTGCAAAATCAATTGTAAGTTATATAATAAAAACTCACTCTATTTTCTTTTTCCCCAATTTAATTTAGCTCTCAAAACCTCAAAAAAACTCCTTTTTTCTGAACAAATTAATAAAGTTTGCCTTGTTGCTTTAGTAATGGCTATACAGTCTCCATTCTGCAAAGAATATCCTTCTTGCCCATCACAAGTTAGATTAATATCTTCATCTTCAGATGCAATTTTGATTAAAATAGTATTTTCAGAAGTAAGTACCATGGGACGATGAGTAAGAGAGTGAGGGCAGATGGGTGTTATAACTAGAGCATTTAAACTTGGATAGACGATAGGGCCACCAGCAGATAAGGAATAGGCTGTAGAACCAGTTGGGGTAGAAACAATAATACCGTCGGCAAAATAAGTAGCAATGTATTCATCTTGAATAAATAATTCAAAGTTTATCAAACGAGCCAAAGAACCTTTATTAACTACAGCATCATTCAAGGCATAAAAAACAGCTGCTTTTTTGTTGTTTCTAATTACTTGAGCTTCTATCATAATTTTATAGTTTATGGTATATTGCTTTTCAAAAACTCTTTCTAATGAAGAATAGATTTCATCTTGGGTAATTTCAGTTAGAAAACCTAATTTGCCTAAATTTATAGCTAAAATAGGTACATCTCTTCCTTTTAAAAATTTTACCGTGTGAAGCAAAGTACCATCTCCTCCTAAAACTATTACCATTTCTAATCTTTCTATATCTGTTTCTTCTATGTTTTGTATTTTGTTTGAAGGTATATTTATTTGAGTTAATACTTCTTTTGATATAAAGATATTACAATCTTTATTCAAAAGCCAAGAAACTAATTCTTTAATGATATTAAAAGCATTTTCTTTCTTTAAGTTTACAATAATTCCTAAATTTTTCATTTTAATACCTATTGGTTTTTCTTAATAACCTAAATATGAAAGCTTAGCTAAAGGAAAAAGTATAATGCTATGCAGTTTAAGCAACATATTCCGAGTAAAAATATTTATTTTCCAATTCTCAATTTAAAATTTTTAGTAACTATTCAACAATGTTCAATATAACAACATATTTCCTTAGTGCGAAGTTTAAAACTTAGATTTATGCTGAATAGTTACAATTTTTTTTATGATTTTCAATAAATCAATAAACAAATTTTCAAGTGTTAGGAAATTATTCACTTTAGTAGTAATTTTACTTTATTTATAATTCCCTGAATGGATAACCCGTATTTTTCATAAAGAATTTGGTTATCACCATGTTCAATGAATTTATCAGGAAAACCAATGCTTTCAACTCTAACTTTATTAATATTTTTTTCTTGGAGAAGATTTAGAATTAGACCCTTTATTCCACCATTACTTACATGGTTTTCCACTATAATTATCCTCTTTATTTTATTTACCAAGGAGGTGATTAGTTCTTCATCCAAGGGTTTGATAAACCTTAAATTTACTACAGTAAGCTCTATTCCTTCTTTTGCTAAATGATTTGCTGCTTGCAGGCTGTTATAAACCATATTTCCAGCGGCAAATATTACTGCTTCCTTTCCTTCTTGAAGGATTTCTGCTTTTCCATAATGTATTTCAATTGGTTCTTTATTCTCAAACTTAGGAGGCTTTTCTTTGGGAAAACGGATAGCTACTGGACCCTTAAAATTCAAAGCCCATTTTAACATAGATTTTAACTCTAAACCATCTTTAGGAGACATAAGAGTCATATTTGGAATATGGCTTAGGTAAGTAATATCAAACAATCCATGGTGAGTGGGGCCATCTTCGCCCACTATACCAGCTCTATCAATAATAAATACAACAGGTAAATTTGGTAGACAGACATCATGTATGATTTGATCGTATGCCCTTTGCAAGAAAGTAGAGTAAATAGCAACTATAGGCTTATAACCTCTTACAGTCAATCCTGCAGCAAAAGCTACTCCATGGCCTTCTGCGATTCCTACATCAAAGAAACGGTCAGGAAATTTATCTTGAAAATTTGAAAGACCTGTGCCTTCTGCCATGGCAGCTGTGATAGCAATGATGGTATCATCTTTATCCGCCTCTTCTATCAAACAATTTCCAAAGATTTGAGAATAAGTATTGCTATTATCGATGTCTTTAGGTTTACCTGTGGTTATATTAAAGGGAGAACTTCCATGAAACCAGGAAGGGTTGTTTTCTGCTGGAAGGTATCCCTTGCCTTTTTTAGTAATGACATGTAAAAGCAAAGGACCTTTTAGTTTGCTTATACTATATAAGGTATTTATTAGTTCAGAAAGATTATGTCCTGCAATAGGGCCAAAATAGCGAAATCCTAACTCTTCAAAAAATGCTCCAGGAATTAAAATATTTTTTGCTCCTTCTTCAACTTTCTTAATAATATTAGTAATTCTTTCACCAAAAATAGGAATGTTGGAGACAAGCTCAGCAAGGTCGTTCTTTAATTTATTATAAATAGGAGCTGTTATTAATCTGTTGAGATAGGAAGATAAAGCTCCCACAGAAGGAGAAATGCTCATTTCGTTGCTATTTAAAACAACTATAATATCTTTTTTAATATGTCCGCCATGATTTAAGGCTTCAAAAGCTAATCCATTTGCAATGCTTCCATCTCCAATTAGAGCAATTATTTTGTAGTCTTCTTTATTGAGGTCTCTAGCAGCAGCCATTCCTATTGCTACTGATATAGAAGTGCTGCTATGTCCCGTGTTAAAAGCATCATGAATACTTTCTTCTTTTCTTGGAAAACCAGAGATTCCTTCATATTTCCTCAATGTGCCAAACTTTTCTTTTCTTCCAGTTAAGATTTTATGAGCATATGATTGATGTCCTACATCTAGAATAATCTTGTCTTGAGGAGAATTAAATATGTAATGTAAAGATAAAATTAACTCTACTACTCCTAAATTAGAAGATAAGTGACCACCATTTGAAGAAACAGTGTGTATGATAAGCTCTCTAATTTCTTTAGCCAATGTTTCTAAATCAGAAATACTTAGGCTCTTAATATCTTTTGGAGAATTTATTTGATCTAATAATTTATTCATATATAATTTCAATTAATGCTCAGAAATATTAATCCTTAAACTTAAAATAAAGGAACATATTCTTATGTCGAACTCAGATTATATTAGGTTTTCAATTTCCAATTATGAATTTTCAAACATTGTAAACCGTATCATTGATGATTGCAAATTGGTAATAGAAATCTATAAATTCTTCAATTTTTAAGACATAGGTTGCATTTATTTTATCTATTAAACATCTTTTAAGCTTAGTTTTAATTATTATGTTAATAACTTCTCTGGACAATAAATTTAGCAATTTCTCTTAAAGGGTCAGCTTGATGATCAAAACTTTCTAATGAAGTTAAAGCTTCTTGATGTAGCTGCTTAGCCCATTCTTTAGATTCTTCTAATCCATATACGGAAGGATAAGTTAATTTATTCTTTGAAATGTCACTTTGGCTACTTTTACCCATTACCTCTTTATTTCCCTCAATGTCTAATATATCATCTATAATTTGAAAAACAAGTCCAATATATTCTCCATATTGAGTTAATAGGCGGAGTTGATTTTGGCTAGAGCCTCCTAAAATAGCTCCAATACGCAATGAAGTGCATATTAGGTTTCCAGTTTTATGGGTATGGATGTATTGAAGAGTGGGAGCATCTGTAGATTTGTTTTCTGATATAATATCTACTACTTGTCCTCCAATCATTCCTGACGTACCAATGGCAAAAGCTATTTCGTAAATAACTCTTAATACTAAAGAGGAGTTAGTTTTTTCGGTAATTCCTTGTTTGGACATAATTTCAAAAGCTAAAGTTAAAAGAGCATCTCCAGATAAAATAGCTATGGCTTCTCCAAATTTTTTATGACAAGTAAGCTTACCGCGGCGATAATCATCATTATCTATACTTGGAAGATCATCATGAATTAAAGAATAGGTGTGGATTAATTCCAAAGCAGCAGCAAAAGGAATCACATCCTGGGTATTACCTCCTACTGCTTCACAAGCAGAAATAGCTAAAATGGGACGAATTCTTTTTCCTCCAGCAAAGGTGCTATAACGCATAGCTTTATGAATGATAGGAGGATAAGTAGTAGTTGGAGATAAATACTTTTCTAAGGCTTCTTCTACTTCTTTCTTTTTTATAGATAAGTATTTTTCAATTAGTAGCAAATTACCCTCGATTATGAGTACTCAAATATAGCTAAGTCTATCGTCATTCATGATAGCTTCGTTATTCTACCCAAGGTATTCAGATACCAGCTTACCTAAACAGTTACATGTTTACTTTACATTGTAACCTTGATGCACTTTACGCTTTGAGTTTTATATTTACATTAATCGTTTGAAGATTTAAAAGGTTCCTTTTCTATTTGACCATCTTCATGAAATTTAGTTAAAATTTCTATCTTTTTAGAAGCTTCATCCAGCTTATCTTGGCAGTGCTTAGATAGTTTTATACCTTCTTCAAATAATTTTAGGGATTCTTCTAAGCTTAACTCTTCTCCCTCAAAACAATTTACAATTTTTTCTAAACGAGAAAGGGCATTTTCAAATTTTATCTTTTTCATATTTTATCCTATAAAAACATCAGGGATTGCTTATCAATTTTGAATAAAGATAGTAATGAATTAGCAGCTATTCAGGTAGTTGGAAAAAAGGAGATGATAAAGATAAGGGGATCAAGATAACATAATAAGTAGCACGTAATCAGTAACCCATAATAAGAATTTATAAACAGACTTTATATTTAAATAGTCCACGCTATAGGTTACTTATTGCAAAGTATATAATTTTAATAAACAATCTCCATATTTCATTATCACCCTTCTTGTATTTCTGATATATAGCTTGATGATTACCTTTATTACTTTTTAGTGTTATAGATTTTAGCTAAGATTTCCCCTTTAGATAGTTTAACCTTTATGTTTTTGTTTATGCTTGCTTGGGAAGCATCTTTTATTATAATATTTTCAGGGTGTAAATAAGCAATGCTGTATCCTCGAGATAAAGTTTTTAAAGGACTATAAGAATCTATCTTTTCAATGAATAATTGAGTTTGAAATTTTAGTTTTTGAAGTTTGCTATAAAAAGCATTTTTAATAAGTTTATTTTTCTGTTTTAGACTTTCTCTATAGAATTCTAAAAAATACTTTTGAGGAGACTTAAAAGTATTATATTCCTGACACCTAATAAGCCTATTTTTCCGAACTTCAATTCGTTGAGAAAAACGGGAACAAATAACATTTAAACAGTTATCAATATATTGGCTATCTTTATCTACCTTATAGTAAGGTCTTTTAAAGAAAGTAGAGTTTTGATATTTTTGATAGTTAAAAAGTTGTTTGGAGATAGTACTTTTGGTTTTACTAATTATAAAGGTTCTAAGAGAATTAATCTTTTGACGCAGATCCTCTTTATTTTTCGTAAGAATTTCTGCAGCAATTGAAGGAGTGGCTGCTCTTATATCAGCTACAAAATCAGCAATCGTAAAGTCAGTTTCATGTCCTATGGCAGATATTATAGGAATGTGTGATTGATAAATAGCATAAGCTATTTTTTCTTCGTTAAACGACCAAAGATCTTCAATAGAGCCACCTCCACGAGCTATAATAATTACTTCAATTTCTTTAATTCTGTTTAAAATTTTTATGGCATGAATAATTTCAGCTATAGAGCCTTCCCCCTGAACCTTTACTGGGACAATTAATACTTCTATGTTAGCAAAACGGCGGTTAATTACACTTAAGATATCTTTGATGGCAGCACCAGTAGGAGAAGTTATTATTCCTATTTTTTGGGGAAGCATGGGAAGAAGTTTTTTATGCTTAGTGTCAAATAAGCCTTTTTTCTCTAAATTTTTCTTTAATTTTTCAAAAACTTCATAAAGTATCCCCATTCCTGTAGTTTCAGCATAATCAACAATAACCTGATATTCGCCGCGAGGTTCATATACACTAATATATCCATACACTACAATATTTAGTCCATTTTGCAGTTTAAATTTTAGCTGAGATGCTTTACCTTTAAATATGACCACCCTTATGTGACTCTCTTGGTCCTTAAGCGAAAAATAAATATGACCCGAATTATGTAAGTGTAAATTTGAGACCTCACCTCTTATCCAAATATTAGTAAAATTATTTTCTATTATTTTTTTTATTTCTTTAGTAATTTCACTAATAGTATAAATGTGCTCTAGTTTCATAGAACGGTTTTTATTCTTCTTCTTTAGAGAGAGAACGGAGAATTAAACGAATGGCCGTTCTCTGTTTACCGTCAATTTCGATATCTCTAAAAGCTGGTATGCATACCAAATCTAAGCCACTAGGTGCTACGAAACCACGAGCAATGGCAATAGCTTTAATAGCTTGATTTAGGGCTCCTGCGCCCACTACTTGTAGCTCAACATGTGCTTTTCTGTCCCTGAACATTCCAGAAATAGCACCTGCTACAGCATTAGGCTTGGACTTTGAGGATACTTTAATAAGTTCCATCTTTCCACCTCTTTTTCTTTCTTTATTGGTTCGATACTACTAAACTAATTAGGATGATCCAAGTTCAATATAAACCTGCGCCTAAAGATTAATATTTGAGAGTTAAGTGAAATTAGATACTTTAAGTTTTGTGTTTCACTGAAGTTGTGAAATATTAAACTTTAAATTTCAAAACAAAAAAACAGTTTTTTGTGGTTAACTCAGGTTAGGATATATAAACTTGCAATCTTTCAATATGCGTTGCTATACCTTTTTCATGGTCAATAGTTATTATTGCTCCGCAAAAATATCCTGAGCCTTTAGCTACTTCGAGACGAATATTCATTTGGGTAAGAAATCTTTTTATGGCAATATCTTTTTTAACTCCAATTACCGAATCAGAAGGTCCAGTCATTCCTACATCAGTAATATAAGCTGTTCCTTCGGGCAATATTTTTTCATCTGCCGTTTGAATATGAGTATGAGTACCTATTATAGCTGAAACTTTGCCATCCAAGTAATAACCAATAGCCACCTTTTCAGAAGTAGCTTCGCTATGCATATCAACAATTATGTTTTTAGTATATTTTTTTAAAGCATCAGCAGCATTTTTAGTAACACGAAAAGGGCAATCTAAATTTGATAAAAATACTCTTCCTGAGGTATTAATAACCCCTAAAGCTAAACCGTTAGAGTTTAACACCAAAGATCCTTTTCCTGGTACACCTATTGGATAATTTATAGGTCTCAAAATATTAATATCTTCGTCTAATATCTGAAATATCTCTTTTTTGCTAAATACATGATTTCCTGTAGTCAATAAGTCTATTCCTAAGGAAAAAAGCTGATTAGCAATCTTAGGCGTAAGTCCAAAACCTCCAGCAGAGTTTTCAGCATTAGCTATAATAAAATCAAAATTGTGTTCTTCTTTTAATCGTGGTAAATAAATACTAATTATATGCCGGCCAGCTTTGCCTACTATATCTCCAATAAATAATACTTTCAATTAGCGCTCCATAATTAATAAATTTAGAGTTAAAATTTAGAAGCTTTGGGAGCTTACCCACAACTCTTATTTTGCATATTCTACAATTCTTGTTTCTCGAATTACTGTGACTTTTATCTGGCCAGGATATTCTAATTCTCCTTCAATTTTTTGAGCAATATCTCGAGCTATTACTGCTGCTTCTGCATCATCTGTTTCTTCGCTTTGGATAATAACTCTAACCTCTCTTCCTGCTTGAATGGCATAAGCTTTTTCTATTTTAGGAAAGGAAGTAGCTACGGCTTCTAATTTAGTTAATCTCTTAATATAGCTTTCTAGTGTTTCTCGACGAACACCAGGTCGAGCAGCAGAAATAGTATCAGCAGCTTGAATTAAAATAGCTTCAATGGTTTTGGCTTCTTCTTCAGCATGATGAGCGGAAATAGCATGAACTACAGCAGTTGATTCATTATTTTTTCGGGCTATGTCAGCACCAATTTTAGCGTGTGAACCTTCTACTTCAGAGTCTATAGATTTTCCAATATCATGCAAAAGCCCAGCTCTTTTTACTAGTTGTATATCTGCACTGAGTTCTGCAGCCATAACGCTGGCCAAATAAGAAACCTCTTTGCTATGCTGGAGAACATTCTGACCAAAGCTAGTACGAAACTTCAATCTTCCAAGTAAAGAGATGACTTCTAAAGAAATACCATGAATTCCTAAATCAAAAGTGACTTTTTCACCTTCCTGACGAAGAGTTTCTTCCATTTCTTTCTGAACTTTGGCCACTATTTCTTCAATTCTAGTGGGATGAATACGACCATCTAAAATTAGTCTTTCTAATGAAATTCTAGCTACTTCTCTTTTGATAGGATCAAATCCAGAAAGAAGGACAGCTTCTGGAGTATCGTCAATAATTAGATCTATTCCGGTAAGAGTTTCTAAAGCCCTAATATTTCTTCCTTCTCTTCCAATGATTCTTCCCTTCATTTCATCACTAGGCAAAGAAACTACAGATACGGTAGATTCGATAGTATGTTCAGCAGCGCATCTTTCAATACTTTGACTAATAATTAATTTAGCCTTTTTTTCTCCTGTGGCTCGAGCTTCATCTTCAATCTGTTTAATCATTTTAGAAGCTTCATGTTTGGCAATACTTTCCATTTCAACAATTAGCTCTTTTTTGGCTTCTTTTGCGGTTATGCCGGAGATTTTCTCTAGTTTTTCTCTTTGTTCTTGTTTTATTATTTTAATCTCTTTTTCTTTTTCATGTAAATGTTCTTTTATTTCTTGAAGCTCTTTTTCTTTTTTTTCCAGTAAAGCAACTTTTTTGTCTAGATTTTCTTCTTTTTGTAAAAGACGAGCTTCCATTTTTTGAAGCTCATTGCGCTGTCCTCTATTTTCCCTTTCAAATTCCGTTCTTTCTTTATGTAATTCATCCCTGGCTTCTAAAATAGCTTCTTTTTTTAGAGATTGAGCTTGTTGTTTAGCGTCATCAACAAGCTTCTTAACCATTTCTTCTGCTGAAAGAATCTTAAGTTTGGCAATATATCTTCGATAAGCATATCCAATAAGTGTACCCATAACTACAGCTATCACTACAATTGATATTTCGATTTGCGTCAATTAGCATCTCACCTCCCTTTTGTAATATAAAAGACTTACTGCGAAATAAATCAGTTATTTTACAAAAATGCTATAATTCCTTTACT
>JASEGW010000057.1 GCA_030017825.1 bacterium
AGGCATCTATAATCTTTTTTGTATCTATTGCTGTTATTTCGCAGTAAGTCTAATGTAACAACATATTTTTAAACTTAGGTTTGTGCTGAATAGTTACGAAAATATTTATTAAGACAGAAGGAGGTGAAAATATGGAAATTGATACCACAATAAATAAGATTAATGATATTTTTAATAATGAAAAGAAAGATAATAAAGCAGATAATAAAGCAAAGAATTTAGGAAAAGAATTAGGAAAAGATGAATTTTTAAAACTTTTAATTACCCAACTTAGATATCAAGACCCCTTGGAACCTATGAAAGATAAAGAATTTGTATCTCAAATGGCTCAATTTTCTTCTTTAGAGCAGATGAGTAATTTGAATAATTCCTTTTCCAGTTTTGTTAATAAGCAAGCAAATTTAAATGATACCATTTCTAATCTTAACAGTAGTTTAGAAAGATTACAGATATTACCTATATTAGGAAAACAGATAGATGCTGTAAATGATAAGGAAACAATTTCTGGTAAAGTGGAAAAAATTAGTTTCAAGAATGGGCTTCCCAAGGTTTATGTTTCCGGAAAAGAAATATCTATTGATTCTATTATGGAAATTAGGGTGTAATTCATAAACTTATACATATATATTTATATTCTTTATATTAAAATAAGATTGAAAGGAGGACTTATATGTTAAGGTCTATGTTTTCTGGCGTTGCTGGCATGAATAACAATCAGGTCTGGTTAGATATTATTGGAAATAATATTGCTAATGTTAATACTGTTGGATATAAAACAGGTCGCGTTACTTTTGAAGATATGCTAAATCAAACTTTAGAAGGAGCTAGTAAGCCTTCTCCTGAAAGAGGGGGAACTAATGCCAAACAAGTAGGCTTAGGTTCGGCAGTAGCTTCTATGCAGACCGTTCATACTCAAGGAAGCATGCAGAGCACAGGAAAGAATATGGATTTAGCTATTCAAGGGGATGGGTTTTTTGTCTTAAAACAAGGCGAAAAGGAAGTGGAGTATTATACCAGGAATGGGTCTTTTGGCTTAGATAGTGAAAGGAATTTAGTTAGTCTTTCTAATGGCTATTATGTTCAAGGTTATACAGGTAAAATTACTGAAGGAGTGATGGAACTCGGTGATACTATTCAAAATATCAAGATAACCGAAGAGATGAAGACCATGGCCCCTTCAGCTACTAACATTTTAACCTTGGAAGGAAACTTAAATGCCCAGTCTAAATTGGCAATAAGCAATGTAAGCACTACGGTTGCAAGGGCTGGTGTTTCTCAGGAAATAGTATTTAGATTTAAGCATCTCTTTGACCCTAATAACCCTACTAAAAATTATTATAAATGGGAAGCTTTAAAAGCAGAAGACAACACCCTTCTTAATGCTACAGATGGCCAAGGAGTATTAGAAGTGGATAGTGACGGCAAGTTTTTAAAAAGCTATACTACTGCTGGATGGGATGCTAATAATGATGGTATTTTAGAGACAGGAGAAATTGGCGCTATTGCTCATGGGGGGACATTTTCTTTTACAAAAAGCGGACAGACATTTAACATAGGTGTTCCCAGAGATGCTAATGCTCCAGCAGCAATTAGTTTTACTCCTGTGGCTGGTGAAGGTGAGGCAGTAAAAGCAGTGTTAAATAAGACTTATGAGTATCAACATATGGCTTCTGAAGGAGTGTATGATTCTTTAGGAAAAGCTCACACTGTTCCTATGGTATTTGAAAGAATAGAAACTAATACTTGGAGATGGTATTCTAACAATCCTCTAGAAAGTGGAAAAATTGCTGGATATGGCACTTTAACATTTAAGAGTAATGGAAGCTTAGATGATCCTAAGATTTATGAATCACCCTCTGATCCAGCAGCAGCTGGCTCTAAATATAAAGGAATATATTTTGATCCTATAAATCCTGGAAGTACACCTCCAGCTACTAACGGGGCTTCTCCTTTGAAGATTGTTTTAGATTTTAGTAAAATAGTTCAGTATGCTACTCAAAGCTCTACTGCTGATATTGCTACTCAAAATGGAGTACCTTCAGGAAATTTAGATGGAATTAAAGTAAATAGTGAAGGAAAAATTGTTGGAGAATATAGTAATGGACGAGAAAGAGAGTTAGCTCAAATTATCTTAGCTAATTTTCCCAATCCTAGCGGTTTGACGAAGGAAAAAGGAACTATGTTTAGAGAAAGTGGTAATTCTGGAACAGGTGTTAAGGAGGCCGTAGGCAAAAGAGGAAGATCCAGTCTTTTAGCTGGAACTTTGGAGATGTCTAATGTAGATTTAACTCAGGAATTTACCAATATGATTATTGCTCAAAGAGCCTTTAGTGCCAATGCTCGTATCATAACTACTAGCGACCAGATGATTCAGGAAGTAACAGCTCTTAAGAGATAAAAATATATAATCTAAGTAAAGATTTACTAAATAGTATTAAATAGTATAGAAATTCAAATTAATCACAAAAAACACCGAGACACAAAGTTATTATAAAACATCTTTGTGACTTGGTGTTTTGTGATGGAAATGGTTTATTTTAGTATAT
Organism: bacterium; assembly: GCA_030017825.1. Lineage (GTDB taxonomy): Bacteria > UBA9089 > JAHJRX01 > JAHJRX01 > JAHJRX01 > JASEGW01. Next base: position 2,547 of record JASEGW010000057.1, read on the forward strand.
AAGAAAAAAAGAGAAAAAAATATCGTAACTATTCAGCAATGTTCAATGTAACAACATATTTCCTTAGTGCGAAGTTTATGCTGAATAGTTACAAAATATTTATGAATATTTGTATGAGTTGCATCTAGTGAATTAACTTGATCTCTTTTTTAGAGCAAGCAGGATATAATGATTAAACTTACGCGCTTAAATAATGTAGAATTTATCATAAGTGCTCATCAGATTGAAACTATAGAGGAGACACCTGATACCATAATAACTTTGGTTTCAGGAAGAAAAATATTAGTTAAAGAAAGTGCTATGGGAATAGTTGACAAGATAATTTCTTATCGACAAAAAATAGGGCATGGTGTGAATGATGCTAATGAAACTTAAAGAGTAGGAGGGTAATAGAAGTCTATGGATATGGGAATGGTTGTGGGATTTATCTTAGGAATAATCTTCCTAATAGTTGGTATTTCACTTGGAGGAAGCTTATTGATGTTTGTTGATCTTCCTTCTATTATGATTGTAGTGGGCTGTACTTTTGCTACTTTCTTAATGGCTAATCCTCTTTCTCTATGTATTGGAGCTATAAAAATAACTATGAAATCTCTGGTTGCGTATGATCCCAAGCCTTTAGATACTATTTCTATCTTTGTAAGTTTTGCTGAAAAAGCTCGTCGTGATGGACTATTAGCTTTAGAAAGTGATATTGATGAGCTAAAAGATCCTTTCTTAAAAAAAGGCTTACAGTTAGTTGTTGATGGCACTGATCCTAATCTTATTAAAGGGATTTTAGAGACAGAATTAGCTGGCATGGAAGCTCGTCATGCTACAGCAATAGGTGTATATATTAATATAGCTACTTTAGCTCCGGCTTTTGGAATGATCGGAACCTTGATTGGATTGATTAACATGTTAGCCAAGATGGATGATCCTTCAGCTATTGGTCCTTCTATGTCTGTAGCTTTGATTACTACTATGTATGGTTCTTTTGTAGCTAATTTTCTTGCAAATCCTGTAGCTTTTAAACTAAGGAGTAATAGTGGCAATGAAGTAGGTTTACGTGAACTTATGATCGAAGGAATGCTTGCTATTCAATCTGGAGATAACCCTAGAATTGTTGAAGAGCGTTTAAAAGCCTTTTTAGCTCCTTCTGCGAGAGGAGCAGCTAAGAAAGAAGAGGGTGAGTAAGATTGGCTAGAAAGAAGAAGAAGGACGATGATAAAGCTTCCATAGAGTATATGCTTACTTATGGAGATATGGTAACTCTACTTTTATGTTTCTTTGTTATGCTTTTAACTATGGCAACTTTTGAACCTCCAAAGGTACAATTAATCTTGAGTGCTTTTAGAGGAGCATTAGGTGTTTTAGAGCGAGGTCCTTCTATGACTGAGTTTGATATGATGACTATGGGAATTCAGGCAGAAAAGATAATTAAAGGATTTCCCGAACTTGTTGCAGGAAGGCAAGACAAGGAAGGAAGACGTAGAAAATCAGTAAGGACCAAAATACAGCAAGCATTAGGAAAAGCTTTCAGAAAAGGAGGAGCTTATGTTCGTACGGATGAGAGAGGAATTATTATTCAAATAGCTAATACTACTTTATTTGAAGGAGGAAGTGCAGAGATAAAAACAGAAGCTGAAGTGATTTTAGATAAGACTGGAGAATTATTATCATTAATTCCAAATCAAATTAAGATAGAAGGTCATACTGATGATATACCTATTGAAAGCAAAGAATATCCCTCAAATTGGGAACTTTCAGTAATGAGAGCTACTAATGTTCTAAGATATATTGATAGTAAATATAGGGGAATGTCTGATCGACTTTCTGCTTCTGGATATGGCATGTATAGACCTATTGTGCCTAATATTTCTCCAGAAAATAGGGCTAAAAACCGAAGAGTAGATATAGTGATTATACAAAAACCTGTTGATGAGGAAGATGAAGAGATAGAGAATTTAGATTGAAAACTGTTATTAAAGCTTTTATTCTTTTTATTTTTTCTTAATGGTAGGAAACTTAATTAATAAATAATTGTTGATTAATTTAAATTAATAGTTATCGGAGGTACCTAAATGGCTGAAGAGGAAAAAGAAGAGGGCGAGGAGAAAGCGAAAAAATCGAAAGGAATGCCCAAGATGCTAATCTTTGTGGCTGGAGGAATTGTTGTTTTAATTATAGCAGTCGTTATATCATATATGGTAGCTAAAAGTGTTAAAGCTCCTAAAATAGAATTTGGAGTAGAAAGAGCAGAAGAAAAACCACCTCCACCTAAGCCCTTAGAAATTGGCAACATTGGCGAAGAAGAGATTATAGCTCGTTTGGCAGATGAAGAGGAGCCCCATTTAGCAAAGGTATCGGAGATTTATTTGGCTTTTGATAAAAAAGCAACTAAATTAGGACTAGAATTAAATAATCCAGCACGTAAGTTTCAGATTAGAGATATATTTAATGCAGTTTTAATGAGTCAAAAGTCTGCAGATTTAATTACTGAAGAAGGTCGAAACGAACTTAAGAGAGAATTAATCAATAAGATTAATGCTATTCTTCTTGATGGACAGATCAAAGATATTTATATGCAGATTATAGTCCAGTGAGGTTGAGTTATGGATGATGGGCCTACAATTGGAAAAAAAATTAAAGAATATGACTTTAAACATCCCGATAAGTTTTCCAAAGATCAATTACGAACAATACAATTAGTGCATGAGTCTTTTGCTCGCTTAGTAAGTGCTACTTTGTCTACTCAACTACGAGCTATGGTTCATACAAAAGTAGTTTCAGTGAATCAGATAACTTATGGGGAGTTTATGCAGTCAGTTCCAAATCCTAGCACTTTAGCTATTATAGACTTAGATCCTTTAAAAGGTGAAGGTTTAGTGGTTATGAATCAAAATGTGTCTTTTGGGATCATTGAGCGTCTTTTAGGAGGAAAAGGAGGAGAAACAAACCTCACTAGGGAATTATCAGACATAGAGCTTACTCTTATTGAGAGAATAATAGATCGAATTTTAAATAATTTTAAAGAAGCTTGGGCATCTACTATAGAAATTAGACCCAGAATAAGCAATATTGAGTGTAATCCTCAATTCACCCAAGTTATTCCTCCTGGAGATATGGTTATTTTAACCGTAATGGATATTGGCATTGGAGAGATAGAAGGAAAATTAAGTTTTTGTTTGCCAGGAGTTTCCATTGAGCCATTTGCAACTAAACTTAGTTCTCAGCATAAATATATTGCTTCTTCTGGGAGGAAAGAATTAGATGAAAAGAGTGTTCGAAAAGTTAAAAAAGAATTAAGCAAGATTACTGTTCCTGTAATAGCTGAATTGGGCGTAGTAAATATTTCTCTAAATGATGTTATGCAGTTGCAGATTGGGGATGTGGTTAAGCTTCAGATGGGAATAAACAATGATTTAATCTTAAAAGTTGGAGGAAAGGCAAAGTATGCATGTCGTCCTGGAGTGGTAGGAAGTAAATTAGGAGTGCAAATTACTAAAGTTTTAAATGAAGGTGAAATTTTAGGAGAGGAAGGTGAATAAATAATGGCTGATGATAATGCATTATCTCCCGAAGAGGTAGATGCTCTGTTTGGCAAAGGAGAATCTGAAGCTGGTGGAACAACAGAGGGTGGAGTTCTTTCTGCAAATCAAATGAAGATATTAAGTAGTGTTTATAGTAAAGCTTTTATGTCTGCAGCTACAGTTTTAGGTACTATCTTAAAAAAGAATGTTACTATTGCCAATGCTAAGATTAATACTATTAATAAAACTGAATTTTTAAAAAATGTGCCTTCCCCAGGAATATTGGCAAAGGTTTCCTATTCAGGTGCTCTTAGCGATAATGATTATATAATTTTTGCTCAAAAAGATGAGGCTATTATTGCAGATTTAATGATGGGGGGAGATGGAAGTTCTCCTCCAGATGAAATTAATGAATTATACCTTGGAGCTATTGTAGAAGCAACTACTCAAGTAATGTCTTCTGTAGCGAATTCTCTTTCTACAAGTGCAGGAGGTAATATAACAGTTTCTGCTTCTGATGTTAATATTGTAGATTTTACTCAAGAAGAAGTAGATATTCCTGTTCTGAACAACCCAACTTTTACATTTATTAGTTATGATTTAGTAGTAAAAGGTTTGGTAAAAGGTACTATAAAACAAATTCCTCCTACAAGATTAATTCAATTAATAGAAACTTCTAAAAATAAAGGTGCCATGACTGCCTCTGCCCAAGCTGCTTCACCTGATAGATTTACAACTCCACCTACTTTAAATCGAGGAGGTAGTGTAAATCCTGTGCAATTTGGTTCTTTAGGAGCAGGAACCTCTTCTCAGTTGCCAGGAAACATAGGCCTTTTAATGGATGTTCCTATGCGAATTACTGTAGAGTTAGGAAGAACAGAAATGACTATTAAAGATATATTAGCTTTAGGCGAAGGTTCTATAGTAGAATTAAATAAGTTAGCTGGAGAGCCAGTAGAGCTATTAGTTAATGGTAAATCTATTGCTAAAGGCGGAGTTGTAGTAATAGATGAAAACTTTGGAATTAGAATTACAGAGATTTCTAGCCCTTCAGAGAGATTAAGTAAAATAAGATAATTAGAAAGATAGTAGATAATAGATAAATAAGTACCTATGCAAAAATAGTTAGATATTGTAACACACTTAAGTAAAATTCGAAGCACGAAATTCGAAATTCGAAACAACGACCCACTTCGTGGGTGCCCCGCCACTTTGTGGGTACCCCGAATGACAAAAATTCAAATGACCGAAACAGAAAAGTTTTAGATTTTGAACATTTGAAATTTAGATTTGTTTCGGATCTCGAATTTTACTTTAGTGTGCTACAATACCTAATTATTTTTGCATGGGTACTTACATGTTAATAATTAGTTTAGTCGTTTTTGACTAAATATGATATTATTTATTAAAAACAAACAAATATAAATATAGCTTAAAGTAGTTATGAAAAGTTTAGATACAAAAAGAGAAGTGAATTTATGCCAATAAATGTTCTAATAATAAACCCCTCAATTAGATTGGCAGATAAACCTCGCAATATTCCTCATGGTCTTGCTATATTGGTAAATATTATAACCAAAAAACTTAATATTGAAGTTACTTTTTTAGATATCAACGCTTATAGATACAATGAAAAACAAGTCCAAGAAATAATACAAAAAACTAATTTTGACATTGTTTTAATAGGGGGATTGGCTCCTACCTATGGTTCAATTATTAAACTATCAAAGCTTATTAAACATGAGAATCCTCATGCAAAAATAATAGCTGGCGGGTACGTGGTTATGTCTATGATAGACACTTTATTAAAAAACTCAGAAGTAGATATTGTTTGCACAGGTGAAGGAGAAATAACAATTATTAAACTATTAGATAAATTTCAAAAAAAGGGGATAAATACAAATATTGACGATATTCTAGGAATTTGTTATAAAGATAATAATCAAGTAATTTATAATGCGCAGCAATCTTTCATCAAGAATCTTGATATAGACAGCATGCTTCCAGCTTATGAAAAGCTCCCCATGGAAATATATCTTTCAAATCCTTGCGCAGGAATAGGGCGTGATATTGATATGATAACTATAAGAGGCTGCCCTTATCGTTGCACTTTTTGTTACCAACCTTGGGGCCATAAGCATAGAGCTCATTCAGTAGATTTTATAATTAAAGCCATTAGACATCTTAGGGTTAAATATAATATAGATTTTGTATCTTTTCAAGATGATGAATTTATGACAGACTTAAAAAGAGTTTATGAATTTTGTAAAAAAAGAAACCAATTTTGCCCTGATCTACTTTGGTCATGTACAGGAAGAGCTAATATTGTTGCTCGCAATGAAGAATTGGTCAAATTTATGAAAGACTCTGGGTGTGTTTTAATCTCCTTTGGATTTGAATCTGCTTCTCAAAGAATGTTAAATAGTATGCGCAAAAAACAAACAATTGAAGAAATGGAAAAAACTGTTAAAATATGTAGAAAATATAACTTACCTATTCCTACCTCATTCATTATTGGCATGCCTGGAGAAGATGATGAAAGCTCTAATGAAACATTAAATTTTTGCATAAAAAATAACCTTCCTTTAGATTCTTTAATGTTCGCTACACCTTATCCTGGTACAGAAATATTTAATTTTGCTATACTAACAAAAAGAATAAATAAGAATAATCTTCATAAATTTATGCTAAATATTGGAGATGCTAGAGACTTTTTTATTAATCTTACAGATTTTTTTTCCAACGATCAATTAATTCAAAAAAGAGAAGAAATGATGAGAATATCAAGAGAGAATTACGAAAAATTTATTACCATAGATGGAATAATGGAAAAGATGAAAAATCTATATGGAAATTTACTGGATAAAGTTAAGCTAGATAAAAAGGATTTAGAGCATAGAGCAAAGCATGGAGGCATAGGTGTTTTTTGAATAAGTATTTTCGTAACTATTCAGCAATGTTCAATATAACAACATATTTCCTTAGTGCGAAGTTTA
>JASEGW010000058.1 GCA_030017825.1 bacterium
TTTAGGAAAATATTCTATTTCTTGAGAATTATGTTTATTTTGCAGAGGGTCTATTGAACATTACTGAATAGTTACGCATCCTTCCTTTTTTCTTATTGCCAACATCTTAAAGCTCTTATATTCTTATATCGATCTTGCTCAAATTATCTAAATTAAGAATACGATCTTCATGAAACTCTTGTTCGGGATGGGGTATAATTTTACAATCAATCTTGTTTGCTAAGTAACCTAGATTAGACAGTTTTGATTGGAGTTCTTTAATATGGCCTACAGCAAAGTTTTTCTTAATAAAATCTTCCAAAGATATATATCCATTAATGGCTCTGTCTTTCATATGTATATTTACTAACACATCTCCTAATCCAGAGGTTTTAAACAAAAAAGATATATTTAAATTGTCTAGATCTATCTGTTCTTCCTTTTTTTTCTCTTGGTATTTTATCTTAATTTTTACAGGTTCTTTCTGAGAGGCCATTTGGTAAGGAATTTCCCAATAAAAGAAACGGAGATTTCCTTTGTCTTGATTTAAGAGTTGTAGAGAGACTAAATTTAATAATGTTTGGTCTACAGTTTCTAATAAATTTGTAATTCTGGGATGAGGAGAATCTTTACTATCTGTAATTAAACGTTGTTTAAGATTTAAGAGCAGGTTTTTTAGATTAACCTCTTCTTTTTCTTTTAAAGTATCAGGATTAACATTTAGGCCGAGGTTACTTAAGAAGTTTTTAAGGTCAAAAGGTAAGTTATTTTTTTTAAAAGGAATATTTAATTGATCTAAAAACTTAGTGAGTTGTTGTTTTAAATCTTTATCTACAGGTGAGTCTAAAAGCTCCTTTTTTAGTTTATTTAAATGAGAAGCAAGAGGTGTTTTTTCAAAAAGATAAAGCTTCAAAGCATTAAAAGCACTACGAGAAAAAGGAATATTTTTAGCTTTCAAAAATACTAAAGTCTCAATATCTAAAAGATTTTTTGAGCCTAAATTACTCAGATTACTAATAATTTCAGAGATGGTTTCTTTATTAAGGGGTAAGTTATATTCTAAAAGTTTTTTGACAATACCCATGTTTTCTTTATTAATAGGCAAGTCTAAAGATTTAAGTATGTTTTTAATATCAATTTGAGTATATTTACTGACAAAAGCGCTACTTTCTCTATGAGGAATTAGCTGAAGAATAATTTTAGGAGCAAGTTCCTTAACCTGAAGATCAACAATTTCACCTTGATTAAAGCTTAAATCAGTGGAAGCAACAAAATTTGTGCCTTTTAAATTAATTAAAACTTTACCTTGTTTTAGGGTAGCTTTTACTTGACATCTAATGATTTCACCCTCTTCAACCTTTTTTTCTAATTGAGTAAAATCTTCTTTAGATACGATGAGTTTAAATTGCTGAGCATCGATAGAATGAATAACCATGATTATTCGAGAGGAAATAATTGAGAGATGGGAGCAAAGCTTCGACGATGAAGTTTGCATATGCCGTAAGTTTTGATAGCTTGTATATGACTTTTTGTGCCATACCCTTTGTGTTTATCAAAACCATATAGGGAAAATTCTTGATGATATTCATGCATAAGCCTATCTCTGGTTACTTTGGCTATTATAGAAGCACAAGCAATAGAATGGCTAAGTTGATCTCCATGGGTAATTGACTTTTGAGGAATAGTAATTTCTGGGATAATAAGAGCATCTACTAAAATATAATCTGGATTAAACAATAGATTAGATAAAGTTTTCTGCATGGCCAGATAAGTAGCATTTAAAATATTAATATCATCAATAATCTTTTCATCTACAATTCCAATACCAATGCTTAAAGCTAACTCAGATATACTATTAAAAAGTTTTTCTCTTTTAGCTGCAGTTAGCTTTTTAGAATCATCAATTTCATCAATGATTATGTTTTTGGGCATAATAACAGCGGCTGCTACTACCGGTCCAGCCAAAGGCCCTCTTCCAGCTTCATCTACTCCACATATATTATTATATCCAAGGGATATTAAATAATCCTCATAAAAGTAGAGATTTTTATGTTTGGGCATCTTTTTTGATAAGTTTTCTTTTTACTTTAGCAGCTTTACCTTTCTTTTCTCGCAAATAATAAAGTTTGGCTCTTTTAACTATTCCTTGGTAAATTACCTTAATTTCTTCAATATTTGGAGAATGCAAAGGAAAAGTTTTTTCAACCCCAACTCCATAGGAGACTCTTCTCAAAGTAAAAGTTTCTTTTGTCCCAGCTCCGCTACGCTTAATTACTACACCTTCAAAAGATTGCTTTCTTACTTTTTCATCTTCAAATATTTTAAAAGTTACTCTTAAAGTGTTTCCCGGTTTAAAATCTGGAATATCTTTCTTTAATTGATTTTTGGTTATTTCTTCTAAAATGTTCATAGTTGTCATTTCTCCCTATTTGTTATTAAATCGTTCCTATTTTTATAAGTTTTTTCTATTGCTTTTTTCTCTCGCCATGATTGTATTTCTTTATGATTACCACTAAGAAGAACTGAAGGAACTTTCAGTCCTTTAAAATTAGCTGGTCTGGTGTATTGGGGATAGCTTAAAATTCCTTTAGAAAAAGATTCGTTGCTTAAAGAATCCGCATTTCCTAAAACCCCAGGAATAAGTCTAGCCATAGTTTCCACTAAGGTTAATGCAGCAACTTCTCCCCCGTTTAGTATGTAATCTCCAATGGATAACTCTATATCTACAATATTTTTGCTTACTCTTTCGTCAACTCCTGCATAGCGTCCGCAGATAAAAATTAATTGATTATTCTTAACAAGCTCTAAAACTAAATTTTGTTTTAATAGTTCTCCCTGGGGAGAAAATAAAATTACCTTTCCTTTGGGAAGAGATTCAACAGCTCTAAATATAGGTTCAGGTTTAAGCACCATGCCTGGACCTCCTCCGTAAGGAAGATCGTCCACTATGGAATGTTTATCCAAAGCATAAGAACGTATGTTATGCGTATTTATGGAAAGTAGCTTATTATCAATAGCTTTCTTAATAATACTAATACTTAAAGGTGAAGAAAAGAATTCAGGAAAAATAGTTAATATGTCTATCTTAAGCATCTAAATTAACCCTTCCATTAGATAGACAATTATTTTTTTATTTTTTAAATCAATTTCTTTTATTACTTCTTTAGTTGCTGGTAAAAGTATTTCGCTATCAAGTGCATAAACATCATTGCTGCCAGTCTTATAAATGTCAACTACCTTGCCTAAATAATTATCTTGGGTATCATAAATATTTAAGTCCTTGATTTCAAATTCATAAAAACTATTTTTAGGTAACTTTGGACAATCTTTTCTTAGGACAACTATAGTACAATGTATTAAGCTTTTAGCTTGAGAAATATTATTATATTCTTTTATATTTAAAACAACTTGATTTTTCCGATAGTTAACTTGAGTAATTTCTATTTTTTCTATTTTTTTATCTTTATTAATAAGAAAAACATCTTTAAGCTGTTCAAAACGGCCAGGATTATCAGTTAAAGATTTTACTTTCACCGCTCCTTTATTTCCAAAAATTCCAACAATATCTCCTATGGCTATATACTCATCATCCATATCTTTTCTTAATCTAATTTAAAACTTCAAGCACTGCTCGCTTGCCATATTTAATAGCAGCAGCGTTTAGTAAAATACGAATAGATTTGATAATTCTTCCTTGTTTTCCAATTATTTTTCCTACATCATCTTTGGCTACTTTAAGTTCAAATATTATGGTTTTTTCGCTTTCTACTTGATTAATGACCATTTCACTGGGACTGTCTACTAAAGAGTTTATGATATATTCTAATAGCTCTTTCATCGTCGTTTTTCCTCCATAGAGTTATATTTTGGATTCCTGCCACTTTTTCCATAAGCCGAGATTGCCAAATAAAGACTTAACAGTATGAGTAGGTATAGCTCCTTTTTTCAACCAACTAAGGGCTTTGTCTTCATTTACATCTAAAGTAGGTTTACCTCCTATTTGGTTATAATGACCAATATTTTCAATAAAACGACCATCACGAGGGGACTTAGAATCAGTTACCACAATACGATAAAAGGGTTTTTTTGTAGAACCCATTCTTCGAAGTCTAATTTTAACCGCCAATAAATTTCACCTCCTTTACTTAAAAAAAGAAAATAAATTTCTTTGTTTTGGTTTTCTAAAAAGATTTTTAGTTAATTGTTTCATTTGTTCAAATTGACCAAGGAGTTTGTTAACATCATTAGGAGTGGTTCCACTTCCTAAAGCAATGCGTCTTCTTCGACTGCCACAAATAATACTAGGTTTTTCTCTTTCTTCTTTAGTCATAGATAAAATAATAGCCTCATTAGTCTTTAAACTTTTTTCTCCAAAGTTTACTCCAGAAATTCCTTTCAATTGATTTCCCATTCCTGGAATCATACTTATAATTTGATCTAAAGAGCCCATTTCTTTGATTTGTTGAATTTGAAGAAGAAAGTCATTAAGATCTATATTTTGTTTGCGAATTTTATCCTCTATCTCTAAGGCTTTCTTTTGATCCATCATCTTTTCAGCTTTTTCAACTAGAGATAACACATCTCCCATTCCTAAAATTCTAGAAGCCATTCTTTCTGGATAAAAAACCTCTAAATCTTCTAATTTTTCTCCAATTCCCACTAATTTTATAGGTTTATTGATAGTCATATTTATGGAAAAAGCAGCTCCTCCACGAGCATCTCCATCTAATTTAGTTAAAACTACTCCGGTAATATTTAAATCTTGATTAAAGCTTTTTGAAATGTTTACAGCATCTTGTCCAGTCATGGCATCAGCTACTAATAATATTTCTTCCGGGTCTCCTTTTTGCTTCATAGATATTAGTTCTTGCATCATTTCTTCATTTATATGAAGTCTTCCTGCAGTATCTACAATTACAACGTCATAAGAATCTAATGTAGCTGTTTCTTTGGCCGAAATTAAAGTACTTACTGGATTTTGTTCGTTTTTTGGAGCAAAAACTTCTACCTTAATTCTTTCGCCTAAAATTTGAAGCTGTTCGATAGCTGCTGGGCGGTAAATATCTGTAGCTACTAATAAAACTTTAAGTTTTTTTTGTTTTAAGAATAAAGCTATTTTGGCAGCTGTAGTAGTTTTTCCGCAACCTTGTAAACCAACTAACATAATAATAGAAGGTCTTTTGGTGATTTTTAAGTCTTGAAAACCAATTCCTAAAATATTTATTAATTCTTTATGGACAATTTTAGTTACTTGATTGGCAGGAGATAAACTTTCTAAGACTTCTTTTCCCAAGGCTTTTTCAGAAATAGTAGAGATAAATTCTTTTACTACCTTATAATTAACATCAGCTTCCAAAAGAGCCAACTTTATTTCTTTTAGAGCTAAAGAGACATCTTTTTCTGAAAGCTTTCCTTTTCCTCTTAACTTCTTAAATATACCTTGTAGCTTGGAAGATAGATTTTCAAACATGTAAACTTTACCTATATTAACCTAAAGTCGATTTAAATATAAGTTTAAGGGATTAATGTTTTCCGTTAAAATTTCAATTTAGCAAAGAAATATTAATCCTTAAACTTAAAATAAAGGAACATATTCTTATGTCGAACTCAGGTTATAATAATTTGATATTTTCTTATAAATATTCAAAAGATTTGACATTATTCATCCAAGAGTTAAAACAAGGTTTGTTTTTAGCAAATTGTGATTGTAAAATCTTTTAGTTTATTAAAAATACTATTTTTATATTTATGCTTATCTATTCTTATACCCCATATTTACTTTTTCCTCTTCAAACATATCTAAAATATTATTTATTGTATCTTTATACTTAGAGTGTTCATACATATCTTGCTTTAAGAAATTATTCACTTTATCTATCATAGTCAAAGCATAATCTATCTTTGGATTACTCCCTTTTACATAAGCTCCTATATTTATAAGATCTTGAGCATCTTTCATGGTAGCTACAACTTCTTTTAATTTTCGAGCACTCTGCATATGAGCCTTGGGAACAATATCTACCATTACTCTACTTATACTTTCTAATACATCTATTGCTGGATAATGATTATGGGCAGCTAAGTCTCGAGATAAAACTATATGTCCATCTAAAATACCCCGCACATTATCTGCAACAGGTTCATTCATGTCATCAGCATCTACTAAAATAGTATACAAACCAGTAATACTTCCCTCTTGAGAAGTTCCAGATCTTTCTAAAAGCTTAGGAAGTAAAGTAAATACCGAAGGGGTAAAGCCTCTGGTAGCTGGAGGTTCCCCAATTGCCAAGCCTACCTCTCTTTGAGACCTAGCAAACCTAGTTACTGAATCCATCATTAATATGGCATCATAACCACAATCTCGAAAATATTCAGCTATAGTTGTAGCTACAAAAGCACCGCGCAATCTAACTAAAGGAGCTTTATCTGAAGTAGCTACTATTAAAACAGAGCGTTTTAACCCTTCTTCTCCCAAATCTTTTTCAATAAAATCCCGCACTTCTCTTCCTCGCTCTCCAATCAAAGCAATCACATTTACTTGAGCATTGGTGTACCTGGAAATCATTCCCAATAAAACGCTTTTACCCACACCACTTCCAGAAAATATACCAATTCTTTGACCTTTTCCTACAGTCAAAATGCCGTCTAAAGCTCTTATTCCTAAAGCAAGAGGTTCGGTAATTCTCCGCCTTTGCAAAGGGTCAGAAGGATCATTTAATATAGAATATTCTGTTACTCCTTTTAACGGACCTTTCCCATCTATTGGTTCGCCTAACCCATTTAAAATTCTACCTTTTAGTTGCTCTCCTACTTTTACCATAAGCGGTTTTCCTGTAGCTATCACCTCGCAACCAGGATAAATTCCTTCTATATTTCCTATGGGCATAAGCAATACTTTATTATTTCTAAATCCTACTATTTCAGCTCTTATATAATTATTGGAAGTAATCTTTATCAAACAAATTTCCCCAATTTTAGAAGGAGGTCCATCAGCTTCTATAACCAATCCAATTACTTGACGTACTCTTCCATATTTACGAATAGGATCAACTTTATTTAGCACCGAACTATATTTCTTAACAAAATATCCCACTATTTATTCCTCTTCCTTTTCTCCTAATTCTTCGATTGCTTCTCGTAGTGACTTTTTAATTTCTTCAATCTGGGTGCCAATCTCAGCATCTACGCTTCCAAAATCAGTCTCTATCTTACAGCCACCTATCTCTATAGTTGAATCATCCTTTATATTTACCTTTTTTACTCCAGATACATCCTTTAAAAATTCTTCTTTATGCGCCTCGGTTAGTTTTAGGTCCGAAAAATTAACTCTAATGGTAATTTCATCTCTCTCAGATACTTTTTTTAAAGCTTCTTGCACATTTTTTATTACTATTTCTTTATCCATCTTCAATTCACTTTTTACAATCTTTTTAGCTATTAAAATAGCCATCTCAATAATATCTTCTTCTGCCCTCTTAACAATATTTTCTCTTTTATGTTCAGCATTAGTAATTATCTCTTTCATTTGATGAATAAGACGAGCTGCCTCTTCTTCTCCTATCTTAAAACCCTCATCTTGTCCTTCTTTCAAACCTTCTACCTTAGATTGATTGAATATTTCCTCTTTTACTTTTTCTGATTGCAAAATAATAACTTCAGCTTCTCTCTGGGCATCCTCAATAATCTTTTCTCTTTCATAATTAGCTTCTTCAATAATACTTTCCCTTAAATTCCTATATTTTATATTAGCTGCATTAACTTCTACCTGTAACCTCGATAACTCTTCCTGGGCTTCTTGTATCCTATCTTCCAATGTGTCTAAAATATTTCCTCTAACAATGCCTTTAGTTTGCTTAGCATCCACTATTACTGCTGGACCTTCAGGGGGAGTGTATTCTGGTTTAAAAACATAACTATGCAATTATAGCTTCGCCTCCTTTGCCTCCACGAGCAATAATAATATCTCCAGATTCTTCCAGTTGCCTAATAACATTAACAACTTTTTGCTGAGCATCTTCTACATCTTTAGCTCGCACTGGACCCATGAACTCTAATTCATCTTTTAACATAGCAGCAGCACGTTTAGGCATATTGTTAAATATCTTATCTTTTATAGTTTCATCCACTCCCTTAAGAGCTAAAGCTAAATCCGGTATTTCCACTTCTCTTAGCACTCTCTGAGTAGAACGATCATCTAGCAAAGTAATATCTTCAAATACAAACATACGCTTCTTTATTTCTTCTACTAGCTCAGGATCTTCTTCGCCTAATCCTTCTAAAATAGCTTTTTCTGTAGTTCTATCAGAATTATTAAGCATTTCTACTACAGCACTAATTCCTCCTACAGCACTTACATCTTGGCCAATAAAAGAAGATAACTTTTTTTCCAAAACTCTTTCTATCTCTCGTAATACTTCTGGAGAAGTACGATCCATAAAAGCAATCCTTCGAGTAACATCAGATTGAATCTCCTGAGGAAGAGCAGCTAAAATAGCAGAAGCGTTTTCTGGCGGTAAATATGCCAGAATTAAAGCTATGGTTTGAGGATGTTCATTTTGAATAAAATTCAAAAGCTGCGTAGGTTCAGTTTTCCTAATAAAGTCAAATGGTTTAACTTCTAGTGAAGATATTAAACGATTTATAACCGAAACTGCTTTTTCGCTTCCTAAAGCTTGCTCTAGTACTTCCCGAGCATATTCAATACCGCCTTGAGCAATAAATTCCTGCGCCATAATCATCTGTTGAAATTCCCTCATTACGTCTTTTCTTCCCTCAGATTCCACTTTTGGCAATCGAGCAATTTCTAATGTTAACTGCTCTATCTCTTCATCCCTCAAATGTTTAAAAATCTGAGCAGAAACACCTGAGCCCAAAGTAACAAGCAGAGTAGCTGCTTTCTGTCTTCCGGTTAGATTTAAAGCCATGGTATTCAACTCCTTTGCTAAGCTAATAAATAAAAATTAAAAATGAAAACCTACAACGTAACAATTAATTAACCTGAGTTCGATTTAAATATAAGTTTAAGGATTAATATTTTTGAGCA
>JASEGW010000059.1 GCA_030017825.1 bacterium
CCGATCTTCCACCCCAACCATACTTCTCCGACAAGGCTGGATTCCTGTAATATCAACGGTTACGACGACATTCTGATACAGTTTGCCATTATGGGCTATGATAAAGTCGTTCCTTAATGCGTGTTTTGTCTTTACACAGAGAATCTTATCAAGATCCATACCTGCAGGAATTGGCCGGTGAAGGTCTGTATCATTAGCCGGCTTAACCGCAAATCTCTTAGCGTATACTGATAAATAGTATTTTAAGAATTTATTAGCCTCTTTTATTGTATTAATGCCTCTTAACCGCATCTCTTTTATCATTCTATCCTGGAGCGTATTAAAGAGCCGTTCTATTCTGCCTTTTGCCTGGGCAGAGCCAGCATAGATTACATTTACGCCCAGTTCGTTTACTGCTCTGAAAAACTAACTTCTGGATTCTATATTATTAAATTATTAAGCTTGTTTTCTATTGTGTAAGTTTCTTGGTTGATTTATATATCATATGCTTATCTAAGTAGCTACTTAGAGATATACCCTTCTTTTTAATGTAGCGCTTAAATCTTATCCATAGCTGGGAGAGTACCTTCGTAGGGATAGAATCTACCAAAGGGCCTACTTGTAGCATCATCAATATAGCCCATAAATACGCATTCAGGACCCCTTGCTTCAAACCAACTATGATGAGAACCATCAATCTGAATTATTTCGCCAAAACAATGTTTTCTTTGGCGCCATTGCCTATGGGAGCTCTTTTTGCGCTTCTTGTAAGGAATGCCTTCTTTTATAAGCCAAAGGCGCAATGTCTCATCGTTCATTTTGATTTTATCTATTTCAAAGAGCTTCTCAAATGCGAATGTCGGACCAAAATCATGGTATTTTTCTTTGTAGTGCTCTAAGGCCTTATTTTTTATTTTTTCTGATAACGCCCTGCTCGAAGGCCTGCCACGAGATTTATGAATTACGCCTTTATCGCCTTCAAGTCTTACTGTTTTTACTATCCTTTGAATCTGTCTTAAACATACCCCTATAATATCTGCTGATTCGGTCTGTATTATGGATTTGTCTAATGCTTTGTGAACTATGTGTAACCTTTTTAATTCCTCTTGAGTCATTGTGATAATGTCCTTTCCTACCATAATACCCTCCTTCCAAAGAGAGAATTATAGCACCTTTGGAATAGGACATTTCTAAATTGGCTAAATACGACATTATCATATTGGGATTACAGCATTAATTTTATTTATTATTATTCTTTGCTCATTGCTCATTTATTTTTTTGCATTTTTTGCTTTTTTTCTAAAACATTAATTCTACTTTTTATCTCTTCAATCTCATCCTTTCTATAAATGTCCATCTTTGAAAGAACCTTACTAATATACCTCCTATTAATCAAAAGTTCTCCTTGAACTTTTGATTAATAGGAGGTATAAAACCCGCCAAAGAAAAAAGAAGTACAGTTATGGGCTCTATGTGCGCTCTACGCACAACCAAACTCCAGAGGTTATCATTCCAAGAACAGCAAGATATTTTATTATATTTACTTTCATTTTTTTCGCTTAATGTGTTGATGAGGAATGTGCGAAGTGTTCGATACAACAAGTTATTATATAGTTTCTTTAGTTTATCATTACCGCTATAAGAAGTCAATTAAAAGAATTGACAAAAGGTAACAGCGCTTTTATAATTAAAACTATCTAATTATATAAATAACAAAATTTATATAAATAACAAAATTAGATAACAATTTAACTACTACCTCACAGGAACTCTTATCAAAATACAGTTTAATATTAACTAAAAGTTGATTTCTATCTTTTATTAATACCAGTATAAGAAATGGCTAAGGAAAGACAATGGTCATAAGCACAATAAAAACAAGCTGATCATAAGGCTCATAGCTCCAATGAAAAACAGAACACTACCTATTTTAATTGCAATCTTTATCACTCTTTTATATGGCTACCTTACTATCTATACTCTCCCTTCAAATACTTTTTTTACTATGGATAATAGCATTAGATTTATCCATGTCCAAAGCATTCTCCAAAATAACTTCAAGGATATTTACATAAAATATCCAGGAGAACATTTAGACCCTAATTTTCAGTTTTTTCCTATCAGGCCTCCTTGGAAAACATTAGACCTTCATATTTTTATAAAAAATCAAAAAGCTTATTCCATGCACCCTATTGCCTTTCCTTTTTTATCAACTTATTTTTATAAACTTTTTGGTTATAATGGACTTTATCTTATTCCTATTTTGTCTTCCTTGGTCTCTTTAATCTTAATCTATCTATTAGCAAATAAAATTATTCCTCAGTATTCTCTCTTTTCTCTTCTCATTATGGGGCTTTGTAGCCCTTTATTTTTTTATAGCTTATTGTTCTGGGAATATACCTTAAGTATTATGATTTCTCTTTTAATATTTTACCTCTTTTGTAACAACAAAGCTCCGTCTAAATTTCTATATCTTTTTATTGGAATTTTATTGGGAATTAACTCTTGGATTAGAATTGAAACTATTATTCTTTCTATTATAATTCCATTTACATTTTACTTTATTTACCCAAAAAATACACTTAATACTCGAAATGTAATCTTTCTTATCGTGGGATTTACTTTAAGCATTCTTCCTCTAATATTATATAACCATTGGTTATACGGAAGTGCTATTAGTGCTCACAACAAATATGTAATTAAAAATGTTTCTGATGTCCAAAGCATTTCCTCTTTTTATAGCATGCTTCATGATAAATTAATAAATTTTTATCGTTTATGGTTTAATGGAGCAGTAAGCAGGATAAACAATGCAATCTTGTTTATCTTAACCTTTGCTATCTTTCTTTTTAGCATAGTCCAAAAATATAAAAAAATTCTTCTGTTTTTGTTGATTCTATTTCTCTTAAACTCCCTATATATTTGCTACCGTAATTATCTTCATTGTATAACTTTTATTACAGGCTTAATACCTGTTGTTCCCTATATAATATTTATTCTTCTGGTAATAAAAAAGTTACTCCAAGATAACCATACTAAATATATAAAATTTATTCTATTTTCTTCTCTATCCTACATTCTCTTCACATCTATTATTGCCGATTCTGATGGTGGTAATCAATGGGGTCCAAGATATCTTCTGTCAGTTTTGCCAATCTTAATTATTCTCTCTTTGTATTCATTATCTATCATTAAAAGTAGTTCTTCTCATCCCAAAATTTATCAAGGTATCTTTTTTTTATTATGCTTATTTAGCTTTTTTATCCAATGTGCTGGTTTTAATCTATTGTTTCAGGGGAAAAAAAGTCAACTTGTCCAATTAAAGACTCTTGAAAATATTAAATCTAAAGTAGTCGTTAGTTATTCATTTGGCTTTTCTACTGAGAATGCTTCTCTTTTCTATAAAAAACATTTCTTTTGGGTAAAAGACCAAGATAGCCTTGAAAAACTTCTATCTTTATTTGTTAAAAACAAAATTAATAACTTTTGCTTTGTGAGTTTTGATGAGTCTGTTATTAAAAAAAACAAATATAAGTCCTTACGCTGGAACTTCAATAAAATTATAAAAGAAAAGGGATACAAGCTAAATAATAAAATTTTTGTTTCTTCTTGGTATGTATATAATGAATTTTCCTATTCTTTATGACCTATTTTTAAATCTCGGCACTACTTGTCATTTACAAAACAACCTTAATCTGCGCTAATAAGTATTTTGCAATAGAAGTCTCCATACATCAAGTTATAATTCTGTGAAGCTATACTTAGAATCTATGACAAAGCTTTATTCTAAGTTATGGTGTAACTATTCAGCAATGTTCAATGTAACAACATATTTCTTTAGTGCGAAGTTTATGCTGAATAGTTATGTTATGGTTTTATATTTTCGAATTTCTCGCATATTAAATTAACAATTTTTCTCTCTTGACATCTTATGGTCATAATGATACATTGCATCTAACTTATAAATCAAAACCGGGGGATATCATGGCTACCTTACCTAAGACCAAATTAAACTTTCCTAACCAATCTAATGTTTCTTCAGAAAATAAAGTTTTTAAAATGTCTTTAGAAACTAATCTTAAGCTTCTTCCAAACGCTATAAAAGTCTTAGAAAAAAGATATCTAAAAAAAGATGAAAATGGAGTCGTAATTGAAACTCCTGAAATGATGTTTAGAAGAGTAGCTAAAAATATTGCCAGTGCTGATTTACTATACGACAAAAATACTGATGTCAAAAAAACAGAAGAGTTGTTTTATCGCACTATGACTAATTTAGACTTCATCCCTAACTCTCCTACTCTTATGAATGCAGGAAGAAAACTACAACAATTATCTGCTTGTTTCGTTCTCCCCATAGAAGATTCCATGGAAAGCATTTTTGAAACCATTAAAAATACAGCTTTGATACATAAATCTGGGGGAGGAACAGGTTTTTCTTTTTCTAAACTCAGGCCAAAAAATGATACAGTGCAAACTACCAAAGGAGTTTCTAGTGGTCCTCTATCTTTTATGACTGTCTTTAACGCTGCGACTGAAGCAGTAAAACAAGGCGGTACACGTCGAGGAGCCAATATGGGTATTATTAGGGTGGATCATCCTGATGTTTTAGATGTCATTATCGCCAAAGATAACCACGATATTTTAAATAATTTTAACATCTCTATTGGTTTAACTGAAGAATTTATGGAAGCTATGGAAAAGAATGCAAGCTATAATTTAGTTAATCCTCGCACAGGACAAATAGCAAAATCTTTAGAAGCCCGAAAAGTATTTGACTTAATTGTAAAAATGGCTTGGAAAAATGGTGAGCCAGGAATAATATTTTTAGACCGTTTAAATAAAGATAATCCCACCCCTAAAATTGGAGCCATAGAAAGCACTAATCCTTGTGGCGAACAACCATTGTTGCCTTATGAAAGCTGCAATTTAGGTTCTATCAACTTATCAAATATGGTCAAGAATAAAGAAGTCGATTGGGATAAACTTAGGCAAACCATTGAAACTGCTGTTCACTTCTTGGATAATGTTATTGATATGAACAAGTATCCTTTGGAAGAAATAAGGAAAATGACCTTAGGAAATCGAAAAATTGGCTTAGGGATAATGGGCTTTGCTGATTTCCTCATTATGTTGGAAATTCCTTATAACAGTGAGAAAGCTCTTCTTTTGGCAGAAGAAATCATGAAATTTATCACTGATAAAGCGAGAGAAACCTCTTGTAAATTAGCTGAAACTAGGGGAACTTTCCCTAATTTTAGGGATAGCTTTTATTATACCAAAGATCTAAAAATTAGAAATGCTTGTGTTACTACTATTGCTCCTACAGGAACCATTAGCATTATTGCTAGTTGCTCTAGTGGTATTGAACCTATTTTTGCTTTATCTTATATAAGAAACGTTATGGATAACACCGAATTAGTAGAAACTAATAATCTTTTTGAGAAAGTAGCCAAAAAAGATAATTTCTATAGCCCTGAGTTTATGAAAGAAATTGCTAAAAAAGGAACCATTCAGGGTCATTCTAAAGTTCCTAAACCTATTCAAGAAATCTTTGTTACTTCCCATGATATTTCCCCAAAATGGCATATAAGAATGCAAGCAGCTTTCCAGAAACATATCGATAATGCTGTTTCTAAAACCGTCAATTTTCCTCATGATGCCACTGAAGAAAAAGTAGCCGAAGCTTATCTATTAGCCTATAAACTTGGTTGCAAAGGAGTAACTATTTATCGAGACGGCAGCAGAAAGCTACAAGTGCTCCATAAAGGAAAAAAAGTGGTTCCTCAGTTAGACGAAAGTCATAACCTACAACCTAGATCTCGTCCAAACATAACTATTGGAATTACCGAAAAAGTTAAAATTGGTTGTGGAAATTTATATGTCACTGTAAATGCTGATAAAAATGGTATTTGTGAAGTATTCACCAGTACAGGTCGTTATGGAGGATGTCCTTCTCAATCTGAAGCTACAGGACGATTGGTTTCTTTGGCTTTGCGTTCTGGAATTGATGTCAACTCTTTAATTGACCAACTAAAAGGTATTCGTTGCCATTCTACTTTAAAGAAAAAGGCTAATGGGGGACCTGCTAATAATATAAATGTTCTCTCTTGCCCCGACGCTATAGGAAAAGTTGTCATGCATTTTATAGAAGGGCAAGGACAGCTAACTCCGCAAGAATTCCTGGAAAAAACAACCCAAGTGGAAGCTTTCATGGATTTAAGTTGTCCGGATTGTGGTGGTTTGATTGAAACTGAAAGCGGATGTATAGTATGTCGTAATTGTGGATATTCCAAATGTGGATGAAAATATTAATCCTTAAACTTATATTTAAATCAAACTTAGGTTAAACTTATGAGTATAATGTCTGATGGTTGGATAAAAAAAATGTCTTTAGATTTTGATATGATTAATCCTTTTTGTGAGGATCAAGTTAGGAAAAATGTAATCTCTTATGGAGTCTCTTCCTATGGCTATGATATCAGAATATCTAATGAGTTTAGATTGCTTAACCTTTCTGACAACAACACTATTATTGACCCTAAAAATATCAAAGATGATCTTTTTGCAGATATCATTGATGATTTTTGTATTATTCCTCCTCATTCATTTGTTTTAGGAAAAAGTTTAGAATATTTTAAAATTCCACGTAATGTTTTAACTATATGTTTTGGAAAATCAACTTACGCTCGTTGTGGTATAATTGTCAATATAACTCCTTTTGAACCACAATGGAACGGACATGCTACTTTAGGAATCTCTAATACTACTCCCTATTCTGTTAAAATATACGCCAATGAAGGTATTGCTCAAGTATTATTCTTAGAAGGAAATGAAGTTTGCAATAAATCTTATGCTGATAAAAAAGGTAAATATCAATCTTCCTCAACTATTACCTTAGCGAAAGTTTAGTAATGCCTAATCCGGACAAACCGGAACCAAACAGGTACAACAAAGAAAAAAAGAGGTAAAATATGAAAGATATTAAAGTTAAAGATATTATGACTCGAGGAGCTATTACTATTTTTCAAGAAGCCACTGTTATTCAAGCTATTCAAATACTTTCTGATAATGATATCAGTGGCATTGTAGTAATTTCCCAAAAAGGCGAAATAGTAGGCATCATTTCTGATACTGATATTATTAAAGTACTAAATGAAGATGTGAATAATATCTTAGTTAAAGATGTTATGACCACCCCTGTTATTACCATAAATAAAGATGCTCTTATTTCAGAAGCTTGGAAGCAAATGAAAAGCCAAAATATTCATCGTCTAGTGGTTTTTCAAGAAGTTTCCACAAAAGAAGAAACTCCAAAGAAACATTTTGCTAGCGGTATTGTTTCTATCTCTGATATTATAAGAGCTATTAAAAATAACAGTTGACTTTTTATAGTATTTCAGTATTATAAAATATATTTATTATAATTATTGTAGTATTTGTATGCATTTGCTATTGAATAAAATTCTTGTTTTAATAGATAATATTTGATACCAACTTTAAATAATAAATATGCTAAACACCAATATTTAATAATTAAATAGGAGTTTACTATGACCTCTAAAACTCAAAAAGCCAAAAACAAAATATATATCATTGATGTAACTAATCGAGATGGAGTCCAAACTTCCCGTTTGGGGTTAGCAAAAATAGAAAAAACCTTAATTAATCTATACCTAAATGAAATGGGAATCTACCAATCAGAAATAGGTTTTCCTGTAACAAAACATGAAAAAAATTACCTTAATGCTAATATGGAATTAGCTGAAATAGGAGTTCTTAAACCAATTATTTTAAGTGGCTGGTGTCGTGCTATTAAAGAAGATGTTGAATACACTTTAAAGCACACTAAACTAAAACATCTAAATCTTTCTATTTCCACTTCTCATCAGATGACCGAAGGTAAATTTGGATCTCGAATAACTAGAAGGCCTTCCAATGACCCTAATATACCTAATGTTATTTCTATGATGACCGATGCCTTAAAAAAAGCTAAAGATTGTGGAATTATCACTGTAGGTGTTAATGCTGAAGATGCTTCCCGCACTGATATGGACTATCTAATAGAATTTTCCATGGCAGCCAAAGAAAATGGTGCCGATAGAATAAGATACTGCGATACTTTAGGCTATGACGAACCTTTTGCTATTTATAATAGAATAAAATTACTAGCTGAGGCTGTTAAAATTCCCATTGAATTACATTGCCATAATGATTTAGGCATGGCTGTTGGTTGTTCCTTAACAGGAGCTAAAGGAGCTATAGATGGAGGAGTAGACGCTTATATCAACACATGTATCAATGGAATGGGCGAACGAGCTGGAAATGCTGACTTAGTTTCGGTAATCTTAGCTCTTCAAAAGTCAAGCGGATTTAAGGATAACTACATCTTAGATGAAAGAGTTAGATTAGATTGTGCTTGGAAAATAGCTAAATATACTTCTTATGCCTTCGGAGTTCCTATCCCTACCAATCAAACAGGAGTAGGAGAAAATGCTTTTGCCCACGAGTCAGGCATTCATGCTGACGGTGCTTTAAAAGATCGTCGCAACTATGAACTATATGACTTTGAGGAATTAGGAAGAGGAGCTCCTGAAGTTATTGAAACAGGACGAAAAATTACTGTAGGCGAATATAGTGGTATCAAAGGTTTTCGCAATGTTTATGATAAATTAGAAGTTGAATTTAAGAATGACCAAGAAGCTACTGAAATTTTAGAGTTAGTTCGTTACGCTAATGTTCTCACCCAAAAACCCCTTACCGATTCAGAACTTCTCTTTATTTCTAAATATCCTGATGTTGCCAGAAGATTAATGGCCATAATCCCCTGATACTATAAAAAATAATAGCAATGTTAGAAAACTTTTATCATATCTTTTCGTTCTTAGACAATGCTCTGTTCATTGACATCAATTTATCCCAACGCTTATGAGCACCTTTTATATGCAATCCAATAAATAACTTAATAGACTTACTGCGAAATAAATCAGTTATTTTACAAAAATGCTATAATTCCTT
>JASEGW010000005.1 GCA_030017825.1 bacterium
CTTAATAGACCTGTTATCAATAATAAGATAAGTGGCTACATAATGTCTAATTGGCAAGCTCAGCAAAACATAGGACAAAATGTTAATTTTGCTGCTTAAATAAAAGGTGGTTATTATAAATGGGTGAAATAGCTCCTATAGCTCAAAATATTACCAATGTTAATTCGGTGGTAACAGCTAATTGTAACAAAGAGTTAGAAGCTGAATCTTCTTCTCACTCTCATCACACTCATGAGCACAAAAGATTACATGCCGCTTGTTGTGGCAACTGCTTAAGAGCAAATGTGGAAAGAGAAGCAGGCATAGGCACTGGTTTTGATCGAAGCGCTTAAGAGAGTCTGAAAACTAAATAAATATCCAACCATTAAATAATTTGCTAATCAAAAACTTATCGCTAAGCGATAAGTTTTTCTATTTTAATCCAAAGATTTAAGTAAATACAAAAAGTTTTCAGGAATCATTTAAGTTATTCTTTCTTTTCTTTATTTTTCTTTATAGAGATGCCATTCTACTAAAAGAGGGCTAGCTACAAATATGGTTGAATAGGTACCAACAGTAACTCCCACCAATAAAGTAAAAGCAAAACCTCGAACTACCTCTCCTCCAAAAACAAGTAGTGAAATTACAGCAAAAATAGTAGTAAGAGAAGTTATTAAGGTTCTACTTAAAGAAAGATTTATACTAACATTAACCATTTCTGGAAAACTAAGATTTCTCATGACTTTTCGATTCTCTCTAATACGATCAAAAACCACTATAGTATCATTTATAGAATAACCACTAATAGTCAACAAAGCAGCAACAATGGGAATATTGAATTCCCAACCAGTAGCAGAAATAGCCCCCGTAGCAACAACTACATCATGTATTAAAGCTACAATAGCTGCAACAGCAAATCGATATTCAAAGCGAATAGTAATATATAACAACATACCTATAATGGAAAAAATTACGGAATATAAAGCTAATTTCTTTAGCTCTTTTCCAATGGCAGGGCCTACCATTTCACTTCTTAATATAATAAAATCTTGAAAATCTTTTCTAATTACTACTTCTATCTGACGAGAAACATCTTTTTTCTTGGTGGCTTTAGTCTTAACCATTACTTCATCTTCTTTTTCACCTAAATGCTGAATATCAACTACAAGACCCTTTTTTTTAAATAAAGTTCTCATCTTTTCTAAATCATTAATAGTTATTTTTTGTTTAAATTTAATTTGAACTAATGCTCCTCCAGCAAAATCAATACCAAAATTTAATCCTTTAAAGCCAAAAATAAATATAGCGCTTAAAACTATTAAAATTAAAGAAAAAATAATAGCTATTTTTCTTTTTCCAATAAAATTTATGTTTTTCATATTGCCTTCTTTTTTCTTTTTTGAAGATTAAATAAGCTCTGTAGCTGTTAATGACATAAGTTTACAACTAAGACTTCTAACTAACTTGAGTTCAATTTAAATATAAGTTTAGGGGTTAATATTTTTGAGCATTAATTGAAATTAGGAAAATATTTAATTTTTAAAAAAAGAAGAAATTAAAAATTAGATATTTTTCGTTAAGATTTTAATTTGGCGAAGAAATATTAATCCTTCAACTTAAAATAAAGGAACATATTCTTATGTCGAACTCAGGTTAATTAGTTTATATACTTAATTTACTTAAGCGATATCTAAAAACTATAAAATCAAATATAGACCTACACACAAAAATAGCCGTAAACATACTAGCCATGATCCCAACAGATAAAGTAACTGCAAACCCTTTAATAGGACCTGTGCCAAATTGATAAAGCATTAAAGCTATAATCAAAGTAGTTAAATTAGAATCTAAGATAGTACGGAAAGCTTTCTTGTAGCCATTATCCAAAGCTGCTCTGATTGTTTTACCTAATTTAAATTCTTCTTTAATCCTTTCATAAATTATCACATTTGCATCTACAGCCACCCCAATAGTTAATATAATACCAGCAATTCCAGGTAAAGTCAAAGTAGCTTTTAACAAAGATAGAACAGCAAATATAATTATCAAATTAATCAAGAGAGCCAAATTAGCAATAATTCCAGAAAATTTGTAATACCCTATCATAAAAGTTGTTACCACTAAAAGTGCAATTAAACCTGCTATAATTCCTTTTTCAATAGAATCTTTTCCTAATGTCGGCCCCACTACTCTCTTTTCTACAATCTTAATAGGAGCAGGAAGGCTTCCTGCACGTAAAACTAT
Source organism: bacterium (assembly GCA_030017825.1). Classification (GTDB taxonomy): domain Bacteria; phylum UBA9089; class JAHJRX01; order JAHJRX01; family JAHJRX01; genus JASEGW01. Next base: position 2,224 of record JASEGW010000005.1, read on the forward strand.
AGCTAAATCTTTTGCTTCTTCTAAGTCAAAATTTCCCTCAATAACAGCTTCTCCATCAGGAATATTGCTTTTAATTACCGGAGCTGACTTTACCTTGTTATCTAAAACTATAGCTAATCTTTTATTAATATTTTTTCCAGTAACCTCAGCAAATTTCTTAGCTCCTTCCCCATCAAATTTAATAGAAACATATGGACGGTTAAACATTTGAGTGTCAAACCTCACTTGAGCATCAGAAAGATTGGTTCCAGTTATTTCCGGTACTATTTTTAATAAGTAAGTAGCTTTATCTTCACCTTCCTTGGAAACCAATTCATAACCTGCTGGAATTTTACCTCCCATGGCCTCGCCTAATCTTTCCATATCTACTAATCTAAATTCTAATAAAGCCGTCTTACCGATTAATTCAATAGCTCTATCTACATTTCTAATTCCAGGAAGTTGGACAATTATTCTTTTTTTTCCTTGTTTCTGAATAATAGGCTCAGATACTCCAAATTCATCTACCCTATTTCTAATTATTTCTAAAGCTCTATCTATTGCCTCTTGAGGTTCCGTACCTTCAGGAAGATCATCTATATCCACATCTAATACTAAATGCATTCCTCCTTGCAAATCTAACCCTAATTTTATACTATCCTTAGGAGGATATATAAAGAATGTAGCAGCAATAATTACTAAAAAACAAAATACTAATCTCAAATATATTCTTTTTTTCATTTTTACAATAACCTTATTTCGTTGATAATTAAATTAAAAGTACAATTTAAAAATTTAGCTGCCCGTCGGCAGATCATCATGCGAGATAAAAAGATTTCAAAATATTCCATAACTTGAGATATTTTAGTATCAATAGTAATATTTAGGCTAATACTCTTATTTTTTTCATTAACTTCTATTGTAGAACGACGAGCAGCATAATTAACTCGATCATGAATATCAAATTTAATCATAGCAGTAGTGCGCACCCTACTCCTATGAACATCAGCTTTATCAGCTAAAATTACTGCAGATGTAACTATGCTAATAGGGTCTCCAATTTGTTCTTCATGGTTACCTACAGCAGCCATAATCTCTACTACATCTTCGCAAGGCATTCCTAGTTCATACAATATTTCAGAAGCTATAAAAGCACTAGATTGACTATGATAATCTCTATGAACTACATTTCCTATATCATGTAAATATCCAGCGATAGCAGCCAATTCTGAAGCATGTTCTCCATATCCCAGACAATGCATAATATTATAGGCAACTTTTGCTGTTAACCTAGCATGTCTTTCACCATGTTCTGTATAACCAATAACGCCTAAATATTCATTAGCTTTTTCTAAATATATCTTAGTGCGATAATAATTCTTTACATCTTCTAAGTTTACCTTTTTTCCATTATTCATCCTCTTTAAGCTCCAAAATAAGTTCTACCTCACTTACACTCATATTGGTAAGCTTAGAAATTTCTTCAGCATCCAGTCCTTTTTCATGATATTCATATATTTGGGCATAAAAAAGTTCTTTTTCTTCATTTACATCTTTTTCTGCAGATTTAGAAGTTGTTTTCTTTTTAGATTTCACACTAATTTTTTCTATATCTGACAAGGATGTATCTTCTTCTTTCTTCTTGCTGTCTACTTCCTTTAAAGCAAATGTAGATGTATCTATCTTAGATATTTTTTCATCCATTTTACTAACCGTCTTTTCGATACTCTTCTCTTTCTCTTCAATATTCTTTAATTCTTCATCAACTCTTTGACCTAATCCTCCCATATTTTGAAATAGTACTTGCAAACTATCAGTCTTATTTTTAATTTTATAATCAGAATCTGGCTTATTTTTTACAGAAATCTCTCTTCTTGTAAGCACTGCTTTTACTTTCTTTCTCTGCTTTATCCGTAAGTAAAGAATAATTCCTAACAATATAATACTTAAAGAACAAATTAAAAGTTTAAGCGTCTCATTAAACTTTACCTTCTCTTTCCATTTAGTATAACCGCTATCACTCTTTTCTTTTGCTTTAATCTTTTCTTTCAGACTAGTGGGGATTTCCTCTTTTACTTCTGGAGCAAGCTCAACCATAGGTTCCTCCACAACAGGTTCCTCCACTTTTATTTCTTTTAAAACACCATCTTGAATGCTCACTTCTCTCACTATTTCCCTTTCTGCTTTTTTTTTTACTTCAGTACTTTTTTTAATTAAATTGCTTACTCCAAAATCAATCTTTTCTAACATTTCTTTTAATTTCTTACTCTTCTCTTCGATTTTATTCATCTCTAAATCTACTTTTTTAATAAAACCATCTAATAGTTTGTGATACTTTTCATCTATATCTTGCAAAAAAGAGGAAGTTTCTCGAGGAACAAAAGAAGTTTTAGAGGGAAGGTTTTCAATATTTGGTAGATAGGAAACCATCTTTTCTTCTTTAATGATTGTTTCTTTTTCAACTAAAAAGTCATCATTTCGCAAAGCATAAAAACTAGCCTTAACTTTAGTTTCTTTACTTAAATGATCTAAATCCAGGATATCACTTTTACGATAAGGAATACCTATGCTTTCACTTTCATTAGTCTTTACCAAAGGTTTTGTTTTTTCTAAGGAATATTTATCTTCTCTTTTAACATATATTTCTGGAAAATCAGAAAATACATTTTGACTGTTGTTTTTTAAGTTTAACTGGGAAGTATCTATCCCTATTAGAACTTGAGGAATAAGAATTAATAAAATCGTTATAAAAATACATTTATACAACATACGGTACTACTTGTTTATTTTCTCCGACGTGCCTTCTTTATCTTTTCTTTCACACTGATGGTTGATGAAGGAAGATAACCATATTTTCCATTTTTATATTCTGGCTCTAGTTCTAAAACTAACTTCCATTCTTCAATAGCTTTTCCACATTGTCCCATTTTATAATAGGTATCTCCTAAATTATCATGAAAGAAAGCTATTATAGGTTCAAGTTCAATAGCTTTTTTATAACTCTTTACAGCATCTTCAAATCTATTCAAATAATAATAGGCAAGTCCTAAATTATTATAACAATTAGAAGCAGAAGAGTCTAAAGAAAGAGCTTTTACATATCCAATTACCGCTGTTTCTAAATAATCTAAGCTATCTGCAGCTCGGTTGGTATCAACATAATAAAATGCTCTATTTAGCAAGGTATTGCCATACATAAAATAAACTATGGCCTCATTCATTCCAAAATCAATAGCTTTACGGTAGTCATTCACTGATTGCCAATAACTATCTTCGGGACTTTTATAATCTTCACTGGCAAAATAAGCATTGCCTCTCCAGAAATAAAATAAAGGATTATTGCTCTCTAACTTAATTGCATTACTTAAAAAACTAATACTTGATGTCCAATCTTTTTTTTCAAAATAAGCTCTACCTGTATAAAATTGAACATATGAATCGTTGAGATTCATTTTGGAAGCTTCTTTTAAATATTCTAAAGATCTATCTATATCTTTAATTTTCAAATAAGCCTGCCCTAATCTAGAATATATATCAAAGCCTTTTGAACCCATACTTAATAGTTTTTCATATTCTTTAATAGCCTTATTCCACAAACCTTTATCAAAGTAAACTTCTCCTAAAAGTTTACGAGCTTCTTTTAGCTCACTATCAATCCTTAGAGCACTTTCAAACTCCTTAATAGCTTCTTCTATTTTTTTTGTTTTATGGTAAGATTTTCCTAAATAGAGATAATAAATAGCCTTATTAGGATCCAACTCAATAGCTTTTTTAAAATTATCTATCGCATTTACAAGGTCATTCTTAAAATAATGATTAATAGCTTTATCAAAATACATTTTAGCACTTTCTTGAGTAAATGCTGGAGTTAAAAATACTACTGAAATTAAAAATATTATTATACATAGATAAATATATTTATTCTTTGCCATAAAAACCACCTATTAAAGTTATTTTCAAGCCACATATTAATGCAATTCTTTTATAGCTAATCTGAGTTCGATTTAAATATTAATCCTTAAACTTAAAATAAAGGAATATATTCTTATGTCAAACTCAAGTTAGATAGTAATTAATAATTAGCAATCAACTAAAAATAAATGATAACCTGAAAGCCTAATCGATCACTATTTTAGCTTAAATTTATCCTTCTCAAAATATCGGTAAAATATATCACTATCTTTAATTCTTGGAATCTTTTTTCTTCTTTTCTTTTTTTTGTTTTTCTTCCAAAAGCAAACCAGAAATTGCACTTCTAGAAATCTTCATTTTTATTTCTGAAGGAGCAATTCTTATGATTAAATAGTCGTCAGAAGTTTCCATGATAGTTCCATATAACCCTCCAGTAGTTAAAACATTATCCCCTTCTTTTAACGATTTTAGCATTTCTTGATGTTCTTTTTCTTTCTTCTGTTGAGGTCGAATCATTAAAAAATAAAAAATTAAACAAATTATCACAAAAGGCATCATGGCAATAAGCCCACCACCAGGAGAACCGCTTTTACCACCATCTGCCATAGCCAAATTAAGTATAAATAATAACATTATCCCCCCTTTAAAATCTGATATTAGAAATTAGACAGTAGATATTATATTTTAAGACTATATTCTGTCTTTTGATTTCTGCTTTTTATCTTCTTCTTTATTATGCTAAATTAAAAGCTTTATGAATAGCTTTTACTGCTTTTTCTGTTTGAGATTCTTCAATTACGCATGATATTTTAATCTCTGAGGTGCTAATCATTTCAATATTTATTCCCTCGGCAGCTAAAACTTGGAACATAGAAGAAGCTACTCCACTATGACTTCTCATACCAATCCCAATTAAGGAGATTTTAGCTATTTTATCATTACATTCAAATGTTTTTGCTCTTACTTCCTCAACTATTCCTTCCATAGTCTTAGTAGCTAAATTTAAATCTTCTTTGGGGACGGTAAAAGATATATCATTCACCATATCTTTACTAGAACTTTGAATGATCATATCTACATTAATATTTTTTTCAGCTAACATTGAGAATATTTTAGCAGCAATTCCAGGTTGGTCGGGAACACCAATAATAACTATTTTTGCTTGGTTTTTATCATATGTTACTCCGCTAATCAATACATCTTCCATATTCTCTTCTCCTTCCATTATTAAGGTACCTTCATTCTCATTAAAACTCGACCTCACATGGATAGTAACTCCATATTTTTTAGCAAACTCTACACTGCGAGATTGGAGTACTTTAGCTCCTGAACTAGCCATCTCTAACATTTCTTCATAATTAATCTTTCTTAATTTTCGTGCCTCAGGAACAATACGAGGATCTGCAGTATATACTCCATCTACATCAGTATATATCTCACATACTCTTGCTCCTAAAGCCGCGGCAATGGCTACGGCACTAGTATCTGAACCTCCTCTTCCTAAAGTAGTAATCTCTAAATCTTCTGTAATTCCCTGATATCCAGCAACAATAACTATTCTGCCTTTCTTTATTTCTTTAAATAACCTTCTTGTATCAATTTTAGTAATCTTTGCTTTCGTGTGAGAAGTATCAGTATATATTTGAACCTGTTGAGCAATAAGAGAAATAGTATCATATCCTCTAGCATTTAAAGCAATAGCTAAAAGAGCAATAGAAATTTGTTCGCCTGTAGAAACCAACATATCTAACTCTCTACAATTAGGATTTTTGTCAATCTCCTTAGCCATATTTATCAGCTTATCTGTTTCTCCACCTATTGCGGATACAATTACTACTATATCATTTCCCGCATTCTTGGCATCAATAACTCTTTGAGCAACTTTCTTAATTCTCTCGATATTAGCTACACTAGTTCCGCCATATTTTTGTACTAAAATTTCCATAATTTACCTCTCCAAAAACCACTTCATTATTTTATATCCCTCTTCAAAATATAATGCACTATTTTTAGCACTTTCTTCATTAAAACTACTTATCTCATCTTTTTTTATAGAAGTTCCGTAAACTATAAAAGGAACCGGTTCTCTACTATGAGTTTTTGTAGAAAGAGGAGTATAATGATCTGTAATTAACAACATTTTATACTCCTTATGCTCTTTAATTCTATCTAAAATTACACCTACTACTTTTTCGTCTATCTCCTCAATGGCCTTTATTTTTTCTTTTAATTCTCCATTATGAGAAGCTTCGTCAGGAGCTTCAATATGAATATAAACTAAATCATGGTTTTTTAAAACTTCTAAGGCATGATTTGCTTTAGATAGATAATCTGTATCATAATATCCAGTAGCTCCAGGGACATCTATTACTTCAAAACCCATACAGATACTTATTCCTTTTATTAAATCTACTGCAGATATATTTGCCCCTCTCAAAGAATATAAATCATTGAATTTAACCATAGAAGGCAAATAGCCTAAACCCCAAAGCCAGATCATACTTACTTCTTTTTTATTATGTAATCTTCTCACTAAATTTAATTCGTTTTCTTTTAAAATATTTTGAGAATTAAACATTATTTCTGTTAGTATTTCGCTACGAGGGCCCTTAGGTAAATACTCTATAATACTTTTCCCTGTAATATCATGAGGAGGAGTACACTTTATATCTTTAAAACTATTCACAGGAATAAGAGAAGTGATCATTAAATTGCGATAACTTGTTCCTAAATAAAATTCTACATCATGCTTACTCATTTTTTGATTTAGTAAATCAATAAACTTTTCAGCCTCAAAAGTATCAATATGGCCAGCGCTATAATCTGCCATTCTTCCATCTTCAATACTTACTAAATTGCACCTAAAAGCCACCTCATTCTTTTCTAAGGTAATTCCTTTACTTATAGCCTCCAAGGAAGCTCTTCCAGTATAATAGGTATGAGGATCGTAGCCTAATACAGAAAGATTAGCCACATCGCTTCCTGCAGGTAAATCATTTGGAATAGTCTTGGCAAGCCCCACTACTCCTTCTTGAGCCATTTTATCAAAATTTGGAGTATGAGCTACTTGTAAAGGAGTCTTGCCACCAAGCTCTTCTATGGCATAATCAGCCATTCCATCTCCGACTATTATGATATACTTCATAACTTTTCCTTGACTTTTAACATTATGTATTGTAAGAAACGCAAAACAACATCTCAAAGTTCAAAGATTTTTAATTTTCAGTTTTCAATCTTCAATAGACTTACTGCGAAATAACAGCAATAGATACAAAAAAGCTCATAGATGCCTGCAATGGCTGGAGTTATTCAAAAATTGTTGATTTTTTAATAAATAGCTCTATTGCCTTGTCAGTAAAGAAATTATAGCATTTTTGTAAAATAACTGATTTATTTCGCAGTAAGTCTATTTTCTTAATTTCATTTTATCTCATTAACAATTTTAAGAATTTTTTGCAGAAGTAAATTACGCTTTGCGTTTTGGGTTTTATGTTTCCTTACAATCCCATTATCCTCAATATCTCTTCTTTCTTTGCCAAAACTGTTGTAACTTCCTTGCTTTCTTTTATGGCTCGATCCGGGTCTTTTAGGCCATGGCCAGTAAGAATTCCTACTATAGTAGCTCCTTTGGGAAAATAACTCTCTTTATTCTTCTTAATTACTCCAGCAATAGAAGCTGCTGAAGCTGGTTCTACAAAAATACCTTCTAAATTAGCTAATAGCTTATAAGCTTCTAAAATTTCTTCATCAGTCACCTTCTCTATTACTCCTCCAGATTCGTCTCTTGCTGCCTCTGCTCTTTTCCAGCTAGCTGGATTTCCTATTTTTATAGCTGTAGCTATAGTTTTTGGATCCTCTATTATTCTCCCTTCTACAATAGGAGCAGCTCCAGCAGCCTGAAAACCTATCATTTTAGGAAGTGCATCAATTTTTCCACATTTTTTATACTCCTTATATCCCATCCAATAAGCCGTAATATTGCCGGCATTTCCTACTGGAATAGCATGATACTCTGGAGCCTCTCCCAAAACATCACAAATTTCAAAAGCCCCTGTTTTTTGTCCCTCTATTCTAAAAGGATTTAAAGAATTAACTAAGGTTACCGGATAATTATTAGTAATCTCTAAAACCAAACTTAAAGCCTCATCAAAATTTCCTTTAATAGCTAAAACCAACGCTCCATAAATTAAGGCTTGGGCTAATTTTCCTAAAGCAATAGCTCCTTGCGGAATCAACACTACACATTTTAACTTTCCCTTAGCAGCATAAGCTGCTGCTGAGGCAGAAGTATTTCCTGTAGAAGCACACATAATAACTTGGGAACCTTCTTCCTTGGCCTTGGATACAGCCATAGTCATTCCTCGATCTTTAAAAGAAGCTGTAGGATTTAAGCCTTCATATTTGAGACATACTTTAAGATCATTCCCAAGATAACTACTTAAATTTGAAGCAAAGATTAAAGGAGTATTTCCTTCATTTAGAGTTACAATAGGAGTATTCTCATTTACTGGTAAAAATCCCCTGTATTTATTAATCACTCCATAGTCTTCTCTATTCATTCCATTTCCTCTACTCTAATTAATACTGACTTTGCTTTTATAATCTTCAACTTATTAATTTCAACAAGAGCCTTTCTTATATTCTTTTCTAAGGCTTTGTGGGTAAGCATTACCACAAAAGCTACATTCTCCTCTAAAGGTTCCTTTTGAACTACAGAAGCTATGCTAATATTATTATCTCCTAATATACCAGCAATTTTAGCTAACACTCCCGGATGATCTACAGTAGAAAATCTAATATAGTATTTTAATTCTAATTCATCTGTAGGTAGCAACTCTTTCTTTTTCTCTCTTTGCCCCAAAAAACTTCTAAAATTTGTATTGCTATCTTTAATTTTGCTGGCAATAGCTGCAACATCACTAATCACCGCTGAAGCTGTAGGTAGTTCTCCTGCCCCCATTCCATAAAAAAGCAGGTCCCCTACATTATCTCCTCTAACATACACAGCATTATATGCTCCCTCTACTTTTGAGAGCAGATGCTTTTTAGGAATCAAGGTAGGATGAACTCTTAAGTCAATCTTATTATCCACAATCCGTCCAATAGCTAATAATTTTATAGTACAACCAAACTCTTCTTGGGCATACATACAGTCCTCTAAAGTTATTTCAGTAATTCCTTCCACATATATTTCTTCCACGCTTATATTTTGTCCAAAGGAGAGAGAAGAGATTATAGCTAACTTATGAGCACTATCTTTACCATTAATATCTAAAGAAGGATCTGCCTCAGCATATCCTTTCTTTTGAGCATCAATTAAAACTTTTTTAAACTTTCTCTTTTCACTGCTCATCTTGCTTAAAATATAATTGCAAGTCCCATTTAAGATGCCATTTATGGAAAGTATTTGATTTCCAGACAAACCTTTAGTAATAGATAGAATTAGAGGAATTCCTCCGCAAACAGAAGCTTCAAAATATACTCCTACATTAGATTCTTTGGCAGTTTCTATAATCTCATCCCAATGTTTAGACAAAAGAGCTTTATTGGCCGTAACCACATGCTTGCCTTTTCGTAAAGCAGTAAGAACATAAGTTCGAGCAAGTTCATATCCTCCAATAAGCTCAATTATTATGTTAATCTCTTCATCATTTAGTATTTCTGAAATATCATCACTTAAATTTATATTTGATAAATCAAGATCTCTTTTCCTCTCTAAATCAATATCCACTATTCTCTTCAGGCATAAATCTACCCCTAATCTCTCTTTAAATAGAGCTTGATTCTTCTGAAAAATCTTTACTACCCCTGCGCCTATTGTTCCAAGTCCTATTAAACCAATATTAATTTTGTCCATTGTTTATAATTACCTAAATCATAGATTTTCTATGCAATGTATTTTCTAAGACCACCAAATTAGTTGATTTTTAATTCCTCTTTATATATATAATCTACTAAAACCTCATCATCTCTCTTAATCTTTCTACTCTTTCTATAACTTCTTCTTTCCTAACTGTCTTTAACCTTCCAAGACTAAAGTCTTCTACATTAAAAGAAGCTAAAGCTGTTCCATAAGCCATAGCCTCTTTTATTCTATTAAATCCGATATCTTCCACGCTAGCTAAATATCCCATAAAACCACCCGCAAAAGTATCCCCTGCTCCAGTAGGATCTATAACTTCTCTTAAAGGATATGCAGGCAACGAAAAATACCCCTCTGAATGAATGGTAACTGATCCATACTCTCCTCTTTTTACTATTATACATTTCAAACCCCAAGAAATTATCTTTTCCATAGCTTTATTTATATTGTGTTCTCCAGAAAGCTGCTTTGCTTCAGCATCATTTATAATCATTATATCAACTTCTTTAATTGTTTTAAGTAAAGCTTCTTTTTTATTATCAATCCAGTAATTCATGGTATCAAGAGCTATAATCTTAGGGCTTTCTACTTGTTGCAACACATTTAATTGTAATGCAGGATCAATATTAGCTAAAAATACACATTTTGCATCTTTATAGTCTTGAGGAAGAGTAGGATTAAAAGAAGCAAAAACATTAAGCTGGGTATCTAAAGTATTGGCTTCATTAAAACTTTGGCTATAAGAACCTGACCAACGAAAAGTTTTTCCTTCTTCTGTTTTTAATCCCTTAATATCAATTCCTCTGTTCTTTAAATACTCCATATGCTCTTTAGGAAAATCACTTCCTATTACTCCAACTAGTTTAACCTGAGTAAAAATACTAGCTGCTGTAGAAAAATATACTGCCGCTCCTCCTAATACATCACTTGCTTCAGCAAAAGGAGTCTTAACCGAATCTAAAGCAACTGAACCTACTACTAATAAACTCATATCTTTCCTTTCTATCTTTTTTCTCAATCTATTATTACCCAAAGACTACAAGGTATAAAGTTATAAGTTTCTCAAATTTTACTTAAAACTTACGTAACTATTCAGCATAAACCTAAGTTTAAAAATTAGTTATTATGAATTTTTCTTTATTCATGTAACTTGATTTTCTTTAATGTCTCTTTTTCTATCTCCTCAAAAAGCATTTTAACTTTATCCTCTAATTCTTCCACCTTACCATTATTGCAAAGAATCCAATCAGCCTTCTTACTTTTTTCTAAAAGAGACATCTGAGATTTTATTCTATCTTTAGCCTCTTTAATGCTTAGCTTACTTCTTCTCCTTAATCTTTCTAATTGAACTTCTTCATCAACATATACTACAATTATTTTATCTACAATATCTTCAAAACCAGCTTCAAAAAGCAAAGGAATATCTAAAACCACTATATCTTTACTTTTAAGCTCTATTAATCTTTCTTTTATCTTTGTTAGAATAACTGGATGGGTAATATTATTTAATATTTTTCTTTTTTTAGAAGTATTAAAAATTATTTTTGCTAATTTGCTTCTATCTATTGCTAAATTTTTATCTAATATTTTCTCTCCAAATGCTTCTATAATTTTTTTCCAGGTATCTTTTTGGGGGTGAATTATTTCCTTAGCTATTTTATCAACATCTATTATTTCTAAATTAAAGTTACTAAATATTTTAGCTACCGTTGTTTTCCCGCTAGCAATGCCACCTGTTAACCCTATCACTAACATATAATTATACTTTTAAGATTCTCTTAAATATTCAGCAGCAACTTCTGGTGCTGTGGGGTTAATATAAAAACCAGAACCCCACTCAAAACCAGCTACATTTACTAATTTGGGCATAATTTCCATATGCCAATGATAATCTTCTAAATCTCCTCGTAAAGTAGAAGGAATGTTGTGAATAATATAATTATAGGCAGGATTAGAGAGAGCCTTTTTAATTTTGGCTAAGGTTGACTTTAATATTTTAGCTAAATCTTCTACTTCTTTTGGAGTAATTAATGCAAATTCAGCTCTATGCTTTTTGGGAATAATGCAAACTTCAAAAGGAAACCGAGAAGCATAAGGGGCAAAAGATAAAAAATACTCGCTTTCTATTATCACTCGTTCCTTAGTCTTGATTTCTTGGCGAATGATATCGCAAAATATACATCTTTCTTTATATCGATAGTATTGGAGAGATCCCTTTAATTCTTCTTTAACTCTTTTGGGAACAATAGGAGTAGCTATTAATTGAGAATGAGGATGAGATATAGTAGCTCCTGCTACTTTACCGTGATTTTTAAATATTAAAATATATTTAAGATGATTATCCTTCTTTAAGTCTACAATACGATCTCGATAAGCCCAGATGATTTTTTCTACATAATGATCTTCCAAATCAGCAGGAGTTTTTAAATGATCAGGAGAGTCAATGATAACTTCATGGGCACCAAGACCATGCATCTTGTCATAAATACCTACTGCTTGTCTATCCAAAGTACCTTCAATTTGAAGAGCAGGAAATTTATTAGGAACAACTCTTGTCCACCAGCCAGGGGTATTGGGTTTGGTATTTGTTTCTCGATATGACAATATTTCTGGTGGAGTCAATCTTTCATTCCCCAAACAAAAGGGACAATTTTTAGGATTAGTATCTGGAACATCTATCTTAAAATCTGAAGGTCTCTTACCTCTTTCGGTAGCTATTATAACCCATCTTCCAACTATAGGATCTCTTCTTAACTCAGGCATAAATTCTCCTTTCATTAAACTTATAAATTATTTAGATAATAGTTCAGTTAACCATAGGAAACACAAAGAAAAACAATCCTTGTTATTAATAAATCTATTTTATATCTTTATTTGCTCTGTATCGAATGGTCGTTTATTTATAATTTATTTTTTCTTTTACTTTCTTTTTAATTACCTCCTCCACTTCCTCAGGAGTAGAAAAATCTAAAATCACAGAAACTAACTCCTTAGCTTCATGTATAGTGGTATTTCTAATTACCTCTTTAACTTCAGAAATAGATAAAGCACTCATGCTAAATTCATCTAAACCCATTCCTAAAAGTGGAATAGCATAAGCAGGATCGCCAGCCATTTCTCCACACATACCTACCCAAATCCCTTTTATATGAGCAGCTTCAATAATAAATTTAATTAAACGAAGAATAGCAGGATGGGAGGGATTGTATAAATAAGCCAATCTTTCACTTCCTCTATCCACAGCTAAAGCGTATTGGATTAAATCATTGGTTCCAATACTAAAAAAATCTACCTCACTTGCTAAAATATCTGCACATAAAGCAGAAGAAGGGGTCTCAATCATTATTCCTACTTCCATACTTTCATCAAAAGCTATTTTTTCTTCTCTTAATTCATGCTTTACTTCTTCTATAATCTTCTTAACCTGAATAACTTCATTTATACAAGTAATCATAGGAAACATTATTTTTATTTTTCCATGTTTACTCGTTCGAAAAATAGCTTTAAGTTGAGTTTTAAAAACATCAGGATACTCTAAACATAATCTTATAGCTCGCAATCCCAGCGAAGGATTCATCTCCTGGGGAAGATTTAGTTGAGATGCAAACTTATCTCCTCCTACATCAATAGTTCTAATAATTACTGGATAAGGGTTCATTTTAGAAACTACTTTTCGATATTCCTCAAATTGTTCATCTTCAGAAGGTAGTTCATTTCTATCTAAAAACATAAATTCGGTCCTATATATTCCAATACCCTCAGCTCCATAATTTTTAACAAAATCTACTTCTTCAGGAATCTCTATATTAGCTGTAATTTCAACTCTATAGCCATCTAAAGTTTGAGCTGGCAAATCTTTTAAAAAGGTTAAACCTTTGATAAATTCATTTAATTTTTCCCTTCTTTTTTCATATTCTAATAAAGTTTCGTTGTCAGGATTTACAATTACAATTCCACGACTTCCATCGACTATCAATAAATCTCCACTACGAACCCAACTACTAATATCTTTAATTCCCAATACAGCTGGAACCTCTAAAGCTCTAGCCATAATGGCCGTATGAGAAGTTTTGCCTCCAATTTCGGTGACAAAACTAATTATTTCACTTTTGTACATATTAACAGCATCAGCAGGAGATAAAGTATGAGATACCACAATTACTTCTTCTTGAATATCAGCTAAGGTAATCTTCTTGGTATCTACTAAATTCTGTAAGATTCTTCTTCCAATATCATAAACATCAGAAGCCCTCTCTCTCATATAATCATCATCTAAAGCATTAAAATTAGAAATTAATGACTCCAACACACTCCATAAAGCATATTCCACATTAATCTTCTCTTTTCTTATCTTTTGTATCACCTCAATAATTAAAAATGGATCTTCTAAAACTAAAAGATGCGCCCCAAAAATATCTGCATATTCTTTACTCATCTCTTTAGCTACTTTTCTTTTCACCTCTAATATTTCATTTTTAGTTCGTTGCACAGCTTCTTTAAATTGATCAATTTCCTCTTCTGTTTGAGATTCAGAAACTTCATAGCGAGCAACTTTATATTTCTCTATATCATATAAAAAAGCTCTTCCAATAGCTATTCCTGGAGATGCAGCAATTCCCGAATATAACAATCTATCACTCCTCGCCAAATTTATTTTCTATTAAAATAGTCAATTCTCCTAAAAGCACTTCTTCGTCTTTGCCTACAGTTTCTATTATTATTTCTTTTCCACAAGTTACGGCAAGCATCATCATTCCCATTATACTTTTGCCGTTCACCTTTCTTTGCTCTCCTTTTATTTTCACAAATATTTCTGATTCATATTTATTGGTAGTTTGTACAAACAAAGCTGCTGCTCTGGCATGTAACCCTAACTTATTTTTGATTTTTATTGTTTTTTCCATAAACTTCAAATGATATAAGATATAATTATGCTGAAAGCAATAAACAAAAAGAAGAGCAAAGAATTTCCCTTAAGATATTTAATGGAAATAGCCATAGAAATACTGAATACCAAAAATATCCATTTTGAGGTAAAATTCATATCCTTGGGTATAATTTGGGTATCAACTAAAGAAACAACTCCAAAGCCAATTAAAAACATAGCTATTTTTTGAACAAGAGAAATAATTTTTTGAATAGGGAAATTACAAATACTACCAATTATTTCTTCATCCCATTGATATCCTTTCTTAATCCCTAAGTATCTAACTGGTAAATGAACTAAATTATAAGCTATCAAAAAAACAAATACTCCCCATTTGAAATCCCAAAAAATTAGCATAACTCCAATTAAAGCAAACAATGGTCTAAAGGTAGCCCAAAATAAATTATCTCCTAAAGCTCCAAAGGGACCCATTAACTTCATCTTCATATCAGTAATATTATTAATCTCTTCTTTGTTTTCTTTTAAAGCTTTCTCTTCCTCAGAAATCACTATACCTAAAGATATAGAAGCTAAATAAGGATGAGTGTTAAAAAAGTCTAAATGTCTGATGATAAACTTTTTTTGCTCTTCTAAATTTGGATATAATTTTTTAGCTATAGGAAAAATAGCATAAGCAAATCCAATATTTAGCATACGTTCAAAATTCCAAACTGCTTGAAAACATAAAGTTCGCCAAGTTACTTTTAATAAATCAAAATTAGTAATTAATTTCTTTTGCATTATTATCCTTAATCTTATTTAGCAACTGGTGAATAATAACTGGTAAATTACCAATTATTTCTAATTACTTACTCCTAATTCCACCTTCTGTTTTTTACCTTTTTATTTAATAATTACAACCTTATTTTTAACTATATTATTACCACTGTCTTTTCCTATTAATAAATACAATCCGCTAGCCAGAGATTCATCCACTTTCCATTTAGCTATTCCATAAGCATCTGCTTTAGAAGTCTCTTTAACGAGATTACCTGAAATAGTGTATATCTTTACAGTGCTTCCAGGACTTAAATTTTCTATGGTAATTCCTTTAGTATAATCTCCAGTTGCTTCCTGGCCATCATCAGGAATAAATGGATTAGGATAAGCAAATATCTTATCCTTTATGAGATAAGTTTCTACGCTTTGGGTATATTTTAAAATAGTTCCATTATTTCCTATTATCCAACCTACCTTAAAACTTGGGAAATATGTCTCCTCAAAATCTACCTTACTATAATGAGAAGATATATTATCTTTATTCCAAGACTCTCCGCCATTTGAAGTAGTATAAATACCTCCTGAAGTTCCTACAACCCAACCATTATTATTATTAACAAAAAATATCTTGTTATTCTTACCTGAATTTATTTCATATTTCTGTTTTCTCCATTTACTTCCACTATCTTCTGAAAATATTATAGTACTATCCGTGCCAATCACCCAAATATAGTTATTTCTTATCTCAACATCCTGGTAGCAGGCATAGGACCAAGGCTTATTGGTAAACCCTACTTTTTTGGGGCTTATATCCTTCTTAACAAGGCTATCATTAAAACGATATACTATTCCATAATTATTGATGCTATTTTTACCTTCATAATTATAGCCTGTTAAGCAAAAAATTCTTTGGGAATCAATTACACCACTATTTAAGCTTGTAAAGTGTTTATATTTTCCATCAAAAATCTTAGTATCAACTAATTCAATTGTATCATCTGAATAATGGGTGTATGCATACACATAACCCTTATGAATGTATCCCTTATCTACATCTTTATAATCATAATTATAATCTTTATATTCTCCTCCTACCAAGAAACCCTTATATGCACTACCATCTTTATACATACAAATGTCTTTCCATACTCCCCATTTAGTATCGTCGTAATATATCTTCTTCCAACTATTGCCTCCATCACTTGTATAGATAATAACGCCATGAGTTCCTAATACCCAACCATTATTCTCATCTACAAAATATACTCTATAAAATTTCTCTGATACATAGTAATAATATTCCGACAAAACACCTTCTGGAAGATGAGTTCTTGGGCTTATATCTTTCCAATCTTTTCCTCCATTAGTTGTCTTAAATATTATACCATAAGAAGGAGTAGGATGAGTAGAATTATGATAACCTACTGCCCAGCCAGTATTTTCATCAATAAAATAAATTCCATGCAGCTCAACCTTTTCAATGCTAACATTATCAATACCATGACCACTTTCAAGAATGATATTACTTTTTTGTAACTCCCATTCCCCAGCTAAAACTGTATGTGGAAAAATTATTAAAAACAACACCCAAATATATAACAAACATCTCATTTTAGTTAGGAAACCTGCAAATTAAAGCTAATATAAAACCAATTATAAGATAAGATAAAGATTTTTTAGTAAAAAACATATTAATAGCTACAGATACTCCAAAAAGAGGTAGCAAGCTATTAGCTAACATTAGCCCTCTAATTACTTTTTCTGGCAAGCAACCAATAAGTGCCATTGTAGGATAAATAAGAATAAGGATTGAAAAGATACATAAAGCACAACCTAATAAAAAATGAACCAAGATGCATATCCCATTAAATAACTCTAACCCCCATAATTTTCCTTCATTAACATAACTAATTATACTGCGAGCTATTTTTTTATTTATGGTATCTCGCCATAATATATCTAATCTTCCGCAAATAAAACCTAATATAAAGGCTTCTATAATCATAATTATTATTAAGATATTTATATCTACCACCATTTCTCCTTTTATTAATAAACACAAGGAGACTCCTACTGTTGAAGCTATGCAAACATTAGGAGGAACACAAGCGCCTACAGGTAAGGTATTTAGCCAAAGAAGTTCCAAAAAAGCTCCTATGACCAAACCTATGCTTAATCCTTCTTGAGAACACCCCAATAAGCTTCCTAAAAGATATCCGGTAACAGGAGCAACTACTATAGGCCTAGAAACCATCACTTGAGCAAAAACAGTGGTATCTAAATTTATAAGTCCTCCTATAACCCCTATAAAAATAATACTAAATAAATTTTCCATTCCTTAAAACTTTCATAAAATTTATTTTTTCATCTCCTGGCAATAGACGATATTCAATCTTAACACCCATATTAGATAGCTTCTTAAAGACTTCTGTTTCTTCATTGCTAAGGGCAACCGTAGGTAAAAGTTCTCTTCGACCTTCTGCTTGCCTTATTCCACCTACATTTATGGCAAATATTTCGACTCCTCCTTCAACTACTTTTAAAACATCTACTGGAGTTGAAAAAAGTAAAATTACTTTTTTGTTCTTTACTATCCCTTTCAATCTTTTAATAGCTTCTTCTATAGAAAATATTAAAGTTTTAGCATCAGCAGGAACGGCAATACTCATTAGATTTTGTTGTATTTTATCTTTAGCCACTTTATCATTTACTACAATATACAATTGAATACCAAGTATCCTACCCCATCCAACTACAACTTGCCCATGAATAAGACGATCATCAATACGAGTGATTAAAAGCTCCTTATTCATTTGTAGCAATAGTTTCTTTTAAGTTTTTAATACTTTTTATCCCTGCCAACTTAGCTAAATTAGCTACTTCCTGAAGATTAGATAACCTTCTATGGACCATAACATCTAACACCATAGCTAAGTTTAAACCCGTAATAATAACTACTCTTTCATTGTCTAATATTTCTGCACAAGCGTTGCAACAGCTTCCTCCTAACAAATCTGTAAAAACTATAACTCCATTTTCTGAATCTACTTTTTTGATCGCTACAACTATCCTTTCTCGTAAATGTTCTAAGTTTTCATGAGGAAAAAAAGCAACTGAAGTAATATCATCTTGATGTCCCATTATAGAAGCTGCAGTATCTATCAGAGTTTCAGCTAAATTCTTATGGCTCACAATTACAATTCCCACCATAACTTACTCCTTATCATTAAACCTAAAAAACAGATAACTTAAAATGCCTGTAACCATTCAGCATAAACTTCGCACTAAAGAAATATGTTGTTACATTGAACATTGCTGAATAGTTACAAATACCTTAAATAAATAAGGAGAAATTCCGCTTAAAGTGCAATCGAATTTAATTCCTCCTCTTTAAAAATTAAATATTTTACATTTTGTAATTTATATTCGAACAAGAAAATGCTTATTCATAAACACAAGATTAGAATATAATTTTATATTACAGCTTTAGGTAGCTAAAGGGTCGCGAGTTTTATCCAACTTTTTTATTAACCCATATAGTGCGAATTTTTAGGTTCGCCAAGAATAACAAAGATTAAGATTTTACACTACAATAAACTCAAAATTAAAGGTGTCATTAATAGCTTTATTTTACTTTAAAAAAATCCTGCGACCCTTCAAATAGTTGTATTAAGTCACTAAGAAAAACTTCAACACTAACATAATTCTAATCTATAATTTAATGAATTTTAAACTATTGTTTTTAGCTTTTTGTTTTGCGTTTTGTGTTACTCTTTTTATGTTCCTAATTCCCAGCTAGCTAAGTATTCCCTTTGCTCGTCAGTTAACTCATCTATAGCAACTCCCATGGAACGTAATTTAATATTAGCTATCCTTTCATCTACTTCCTTAGGAATAACATATACCTTTTTCTCAAGTTTTCCCTGATTTTCCTTCATATACTTAGCACTCAAAGCCTGATTAGCAAAACTCATATCCATAACCGAGGAAGGATGGCCTTCCGCAGCAGCTAAGTTTATTAATCTTCCTTCTGCTAAAAGATGAATTTTTCTTCCATCCTCTAAAGTATATTCATCTATAAACTCTCTAATTTTCCTCTTCTTAGCAGATAGGCTTTCTAAGCCAGGAATATCGATTTCTACATTAAAATGGCCAGAGTTAGCTATAATAGCACTATCTTTCATTATTTTAAAATGCTCTTTTCTAATCACGTTAATGTCTCCAGTTAGAGTAACAAATATATCTCCAACTTGAGAAGCCTCCGCAATAGGCATTACTTCAAAACCGTCCATCAAGGCCTCTAAAGCTTTAACAGGATCTACTTCGGTTACAATAACATGAGCTCCCATTCCTTTGGCTCTCATGGCCACTCCTCGACCACACCAGCCATAGCCACAAACTACAAACTTCTTTCCAGAAAGTAAAATATTAGTTGCCCTAAGAATACCATCAATAGTGCTCTGTCCTGTTCCATAGCGATTATCAAACAAATGCTTAGTCATGGCATCATTAACTGCAAGTACGGGAAATTTCAAAGCTCCCTGATTTTCCATACTTTTTAATCTTATGACCCCTGTAGTGGTCTCTTCAGTACCTCCAATCATTTTTGAAGCTAAATCATTCATTTCTTTATGAATGGTGGAAACTAAATCTGCCCCATCATCCATGGTAATATCAGGCATAATCTCTAAAGCATTATAAATATGACGATAGTAAGTCTGATTATCTTCGCCTTTAATGGCAAAAACAGGTATTTCAAAATCTCGAACAATACTAGCGGCTACATCATCTTGGGTAGACAAGGGATTAGAAGCACACAAAACCACTTTTGCCCCACCCTCTTTTAAAGTGTGAACTAAATTAGCTGTCTCTGTAGTAACGTGAAGACAAGCTGCAAGTTTAACTCCAGCTAAAGGCTGCTCTCTCTTAAATTCTTCTTTAATAACATCCAAAACCGGCATCTCTCTTGCTGCCCACTCTATACGTAACTTTCCTTTATCCGCTAAATTTATATTTGCAATATCATATTTCATGCTTATTCTCCTTCTTCATTTTATCCTAACATCAAATCTCTTGTTTAATACATTCTTACAAACAGATAAGATACCTATCTTACTAATATCTAATACCTACTATCTACTTTTATATATTATCTGTTTTAAAATATCTATTTTAAAAACAACTTTTTAAAGCATCTACTTTATCTGTCTTTTCCCAGTCAAAACCTTCTTCTTTCCTTCCAAAATGACCATAGCAAGCTGTATTTCTATATATAGGTCGTCGTAAATTTAAAGTTTCTATAATCCCCTTAGGGGTTAAATTAAACACTTTTCTAACAGCTTTTTCAAGCTCCTCTTCTGGCACTACAGCTGTTCCTTTAGCATTTACCAATAAAGATACAGGTTCTGCTACTCCAATAGCATAAGCAATTTGAACTTCGCAACGCTCAGCCAATCCTGCAGCCACAATATTTTTAGCAATATACCGAGCCATATAAGAACCGCTGCGATCTACCTTCGAAGGATCTTTCCCTGAAAAAGCACCTCCTCCATGACTTCCTACGCCACCGTAAGCATCCACAATAATTTTTCTACCAGTTAAGCCAGCATCCCCTTGTGGTCCTCCAATTACAAATCTACCAGTAGGATTTACATAATAGGTAGTTTTATCGTCTAAGAATTCTGCGGGAATAACGCTTCTAATTACTTTTTCTAAAATATTATCTCTAATTACTTCTTGTGGAACTCCAGGATTATGTTGGGTAGAAATAACTACGCTATCCACTCTAACTGGCTTAGCTTCGAAATATTCTACAGTAACTTGAGATTTTCCGTCAGGACGTAAAAAAGCTATTTCATGATTTTTTCTTACCTCGGTTAATCTTTTGGTTAATTTATGAGCTAATAAAATAGGTGTAGGCATCAATTCTGGGGTTTCGTTGGTAGCATAACCAAACATCATCCCTTGATCGCCAGCTCCTTCTCTATCAACTCCCATAGCTATATCTGGAGATTGCTCATCAATAGAAGTAACAATCGCACAAGTTTCATAATCAAATCCAAATTCTGCATTGGTATAGCCAATTTCTTTAATAATTTTTCTAGCTATCTTAGGAATATCTACATAACAATTAGTGGTTATTTCTCCACATATAAAAGCCATTCCTGTAGTAACCATAGTTTCGCAAGCTACTCTTCCCATTTTATCTTGCTCCATTATAGCGTCTAACACTCCATCTGATATTTGATCAGCTATTTTATCAGGATGTCCTTCGGTAACTGACTCTGAAGTAAACAAATATTTCCTTTGCATGCTATTTTTCTCCTTTCACAATAAAAAGCATCTTTTATTTTTAATATTTTCCTCTCTTTTTCTTGCGAGCAGCTTCTTTTCTTTTTCTTTTGTCACTTGGTTTTTCATAATAAGCTCTCTTCTTTAATTCTGACAATACGCCAGCTTTTTGACATTCTTTCTTAAATCTTTTTAATACATTATCAAAAGACTCATCTTCTCTCACAAAAACTTCAGCCATGCTTTATCACCCCTTTTCGCTGTTAGATTTCTTAAATCACTTTCATGAGACATAGATTCACATAGGTAATTAAAAACAGATAGCAGAAGACAAAAAATAGAAAAATCTGACTTCTGGCATCTGATTTTTAATTTCTAAAAATATCTACATCTACTTTTTTGTTTTTACTTTTGTAACTATTCAGCATAAACTCCGCACTAAGGAAATATGTTGTTACATTGAACATTGCTGAATAGTTACTTACTTTTTCAAATAATCATCCAGGAGGCCAGCTAAATTTTCTTCCTCCTAAAAGATGAAAATGAATATGAAATACTTCTTGTCCAGCATCTTTATTGCAATTTAAAACTACTCTAAATCCTTCCTGATTAATAGAATTATTTATAGCTAAATTGTTAGCCACCCAATAAATATGCCCTATTAATTCTTTATCTTTTTCTTCCATTTCCAATATGGTAGAAATATGTTTTTTAGGAACAATCAAAATATGGGTAGGAGCCTTAGGGTTTATATCTAAAAAAGCAACTACTTTCTCATCTTCATATATAGTATTACTTTTAATCTCTTTAGAGATTATTTTGCAAAACAAACAGTTAGGCATAAGCCTTATCTCCTATATCGCTACGATACTGAACGCCTTCAAAGTAAATTTTTTTAATTGCTTGGTAAGCTTTCTCCTTTGCTTTAAAAATATCTTCTCCTAAAGCAGTTATACCTAAAACTCTGCCTCCATTAGTAACGATTTTATCTTCTTCTATTTTTGTACCAGCATGAAAAATTATTAAATCATCTATTTGGTCTTCTATATCCAGACCCTTAATTTCTTTACCTTTTTTATACGAGCCTGGGTAGCCTTCAGATGCCAAAACCACACATAAACACGACTTAGAGTTCCACTTTATATTTGCTTCATTAATGCTTTCGCTTAAACAAGCTTCTACTACTTCTGTTAAATCTGTTTCCAACCGAGGCAAAATTACCTGAGCTTCAGGATCACCTAATCGAACATTATACTCTAATACCTTAACTTCATCTTTATTCTTAATCAATCCCAAATAAAGCACTCCTACATATAGCCTTCCTTCATCTTTTAATCCTTGAATAGTAGGAAACAATATCTTATTTTTTATCTCTTTTAGCAACTGGGTACCCACTAAAGGAAATGGTGAATAAGCTCCCATTCCTCCAGTATTAGGACCTTTATCGCCATCAAAAATTCTTTTATGGTCTTGAGAAGAAGGCATACAAGCAACATTATGACCATCGCTAAATGCTAATAAAGATATTTCTTGGCCCTTTTCAAAATTTTCTATTATTATTTTCTGATTATCTCTTCCAAATATCTTTTCATCTAAAACACTGCTTATTGCTTGAGTAGCTTCTTCTTCATTTTTACAGATAAAAACTCCTTTACCTGCAGCTAATCCATCATATTTAACCACTAAAGGATATTCGTGTCCTTTGATATACGCAAAAGCATATTTACTCTCTTCAAATACTTTATAGTTAGGCGTTGGTATACCATGGCGATCCATAAATTCTTTAGCAAAAATCTTACTTCCTTCAATTAAGGCTGCTTCTTTGCTGGGACCAAATATTTTTAAGCCATTATCATTAAAATAATTTACAATGCCATCCACCAAAGGTATTTCTGGACCTACAAAAGTAAGATCAACCTTCTCTTTCTCCACTATCTCTTTAATCTTTTCAAAGTATTGCTCTTCCCCAATTTTAACATCAATACACTGGGCTATCTTAGCCATACCAGCATTTCCAGGAACAGCATAAATTTTTTCTACTCTGCTACTCTGGTTAAGCTTATAACAAATAGCATGTTCTCGACCACCAGAACCAATTACTAAAACTTTCATTTATTCTTTTTTTCCCATAGCCATCATCTGTAAATAAGCTTTCATAAAACCCATTATATCGCCGTCCAACACCCTTTGCCCATCTCCTCTTTCTATATTAGTACGATGATCTTTTATTAAAGTATAAGGATGAAAGACATAAGAACGAATCTGGCTTCCCCAAGCAATATCCTTTTTCTCTCCAACAAGCTCCTTTATTTCTTCTTTTTTTTCTCTTTCGTAAAATTCATATAATTTAGAACGCAAAACTTTCATGGCACTCATTTTATTTTTATATTGAGAGCGTTCATTTTGACAAGTTACCACAATTCCTGTAGGAAAGTGAGTAATTCTTATGGCAGAATCGGTAACATTTACATGTTGTCCCCCAGCACCACTTGCTCGAAAAGTATCAATTCTAATATCTTCATCATTTATTTCTACTAAAATATTGTCTTCTATTTCTGGAATAACAGCTACAGAAACAAAAGAAGTATGACGCCTTCCACTAGCATCAAAAGGAGATATTCTTACCAGTCTATGAACCCCAATCTCTGCTTTTAAATAACCATAAGCATGGCCACCTATGATGTTTAAAGTAGCGTCCTTAATACCTCCTGCTTCTTCATCAGGTAATAAATCTAAAATATCTACCTTAAAGTCATTATTCTCTGCCCAACGAAGATACATTCTTAAAAGCATAGAAGCCCAATCACATGATTCTGTCCCTCCTGCTCCAGGATGAATAGAAACTATAGCATTGCTTTTATCATGTTCTCCTTTAAGTATGCTCTTAAATTCGATGTTTCCTATTTCATTATTAATTATCTTTAATTCTTCTTCTATCTCACCAATAACTGAACTATCACTCTCCTCTTCTCCTAGTTTTATCAACACTTTTATATCTTCAATTTTTGAAGATAAGTTATTTATGGTCTCAACTTTTTCCTTAGCCTCGCTTAACTCTTGCATAATATTCCTGGCTTCTTCGACATTATCCCAAAAATTTGGCTTTATAGTTAACCTTTCTAATTTCTCAACTATTTTTTGGCTTTTTTCGTATTCAAAGATACTCCTTTATTTTACTTAATTTTTCTTGAGTTTCTTTTACAACTGTATACTTTTTTTCCCACACAAATGATTATATTCTCCTTTTAATTAAATGTGCTTATATATAATAAATATCAAGACAAAAAGACAATTATATAATATTCTCGTTATTATATATTACTCCTATTTGGATGTCAATTTTATTTTTGTCAAATGTCAAGGCAAAATGAAAATGTCCTCTTTTTGGCAATTTAAAAATGTCCGCTTTTTACTAATATTTCGGTTCTTTCGTATTTATTGTGAATATCTCCTAGTATTAAGCAACCCACAATGCTGATGGATTTTCAATCTAAAGTAGTCAATATCTTTATAGCCATAAGCCATTCTTTTTAGCCGTTTGATTTTATTATTAATTCCCTCAGAGATGGCTGAACTAATCTTCTTTCTGAACCAATTAGTAATATATTGTAATTTGTCAGAAAAGCTTTCAG
>JASEGW010000060.1 GCA_030017825.1 bacterium
TTTAAATTGCCAAAAAGAGGACATTTTCATTTTGCCTTGACAAAAAGCAAAAAAAACTCTTGACAATAAAGATGATTTCTGTTATTTTCTTAATTAATTATAAATTATAAAAAAGTTTAAAGGTCATAGAGTTAAATCTTGCCCCGCAACCAAATACATTTTAATAGGTATCCGTCCTAATTTAGATAAGGAGAGAAAATAAAATTATGGCGGTGTAGCTCAGGTGGTTAGAGCATGCGGCTCATATCCGCAGTGTCCGGGGTTCGACTCCCTGCACCGCTACCAATTTCCTTGGCACACAAAAAACCGCAAAGAACTTAAAGAACTTCTAATAAAATCAAAACGCTCCACAGCATGGTTCCACAAAAAGTAAAAAATCTAATTTATCAAAAAGAGTTAATAAAGAAATACGACAAAATAATAATTGGAGTATCTGGTGGTCCTGATTCTATAGCTTTGCTTCATTTTTTAAGAGAAGTTAAAGAAGAATATAAAATACAATTATATATTGCTCATTTAAACTATATGCTTAGAGGAGAAGAATCTAAAGAAGATGAGTATTTTGTAAAAAAAATTGCTCAAGAATATAAATTAGCATTCTTCATAAGAAGAGTAGTTTTGAGTCGAAAAAGAGGTATTTCTATTCAAGAAGAAGCTCGCAATAAAAGGAGGGAGTATTTTATAGAGATATCCGGCAAAATAGGAGCAAATAAAATAGCTTTAGGTCACAATTATGAAGATCAAACAGAAACTATCTTTATGAGGATTATGTCAGGTTGTGGTCCTGAAGGTTTTAAAGGAATTCCTGTAAAAAGAGAATTAACGAAAAATGTAATCATTATTCGTCCTTTATTAGATTTGCAAAAAAAAGAAATTGAAGAGTATTTAAATACTAATAATATATCCTTTAGAGTAGATTCTTCAAATTTAGAGAAAAAATATACTAGAAATAAGATAAGAATAGATATCTTTCCTAAAATTAAAAAGATTAATCCAAAATTTGAAAAAAGCCTTAGAAGAATTGCTAATTTATGGCAGAAAGATAATGAATATTTAGAAAAAATAGCTGAAAAACAAAAGGATAAATTAATAATTAATAATAGTTGCAATGAAATAATTATTAATAATGAAGAATTAAAACAATTACCTTGGTGTTTAAAATCAAGAATTATTAGAATATTATTAAAGAAATTTTATGAGAATATAAACAAAATAAATTTTTCCCATATTAATGATATTGTATCTCTTACAACAAGTAGTCCTAATGCAGAAGTAGGCTTGCCTAATAGTATAAGAGTTTTTAGAAGATATAATGAGCTTGTAATTAACAAAAAAAAGAAGGAAGAATTATTTAATTATGAATATCAAGTAAAAATACCTGGAACAATTTATCTTAAAGAAATTAAAGCAAAAATGGAGTTTAAGGAAAATCTGTTTCAAAATAAAGAATTAAGTAAAAATAAATTGGAAATTACCCTAGATTATGATAAAATTGCTTTTCCGATAAAAATAAGAAGTCGAAAGGCAGGAGATAGGTTTCATCCGTTAGGTTTAAATGGAAGTAAAAAAGTAAAAGATTTTTTTATTAACAAAAAAATCTCATCTTATAAAAGAAAAAGAATACCTTTGGTAATAGATAGAACGAAAATATTATGGATAACTGGTATGGAAATTAGTGAATTAGCAAAAATAGGTAAGGATACAAAGAGAATTTTACAGATTAAATATTTTCATGGAATCTAATTTGAGCATAAAAGCTTTAGTTTTGCATTAAAACGTCTGACAAAGGTACTAATTTCATTTATTTTGGATACAGGAAAAAAGATTTTTTAAATTAAATAACAGTAAGTAAAAAATAAATCAGTAAATATCCGTGTTTGCTTGTAGCTTAAATTAACTTGATTATATTTTTATAGGGATTTTTAATGAACAAAATAGTAAAAATCATAGCTTTATGGATTTTGATTGGATTAATTATATTTACCGTGTTTCAAAACTTGCAGGTTCCTTCTCCTAAGGTAATGAAGTTGTCTTATAGTAAATTTTTAGAAAAGGTAAGAATGCACGAAATTGGAGAAATAGAAATTGTAGAAAAAAACATAATAGGCAAAATTGTACAAACAAGAAAAGGGAAGACTGAGGTTGTTCCTTTTGAAACTTATATTCCATATCAAGATCCAAATTTAATCAGCTTTTTAGGAAAAAACAATGTAGAGTTTAAGGGCAAGAAACTCCCAGAGCCCAAGTGGTGGGTAAATCTGATTTATTCCATCATACCTATGATAATTTTCTTTGGTCTCTTTTGGTTTTTTATGTATCGACAAGTAAGGGGTCCTGGAAGCAAGGCTTTAACATTTGGAAGAAGTAGAGCTACGTTGTTATCAAAAGATCGGACTAAGATTACTTTTGAAGATGTAGCTGGTGTAGATGAGGCTAAACAAGAGCTTCAAGAAATTATTGAATTTTTAAAAGAACCTAAAAAATTTCAGAAGCTAGGAGCCAAAATACCAAAAGGTGTTTTGTTGGTTGGAAGGCCTGGGACAGGTAAGACTCTTTTGGCTAAAGCTATTGCTGGAGAAGCAGGAGCGCCATTTTTAAGTATAAGTGGTTCTGATTTTGTAGAAATGTTTGTAGGAGTAGGAGCTTCACGTGTAAGAGATTTATTTGAACAAGGAAAAAAACATGCTCCATGTATTATATTTATGGATGAAATTGATGCTGTGGGTAGACAAAGAGGTGCTGGCCTTGGTGGAGGGCATGACGAAAGAGAACAGACTTTGAATCAGCTTTTAGTGGAAATGGATGGTTTTAATGCTAATGAAGGGGTTATTTTAATTGCTGCTACAAACCGACCAGATGTTCTGGATCCTGCATTACTTAGGCCAGGAAGATTTGATCGTCATATTGTAGTAGATACTCCGGACATTTTAGGTCGAGAAGGAATCTTGAAAGTTCATGCAAAAAATACTCCTTTAGATGATGGTGTTGATTTAAAAGTTATTGCTCGCAGAACTCCTGGTTTTGTAGGTTCTGATTTAGCAAATCTAATTAATGAGGCTGCTCTATTGGCAGCGAGAAGAAATAATAAAAAAATAACTATGGATGAAATTGAAGAATCTATAGATAGGGTAATAGCAGGTCCTGAACGAAAAAGTCGATTGATTAGCGAAAAAGAAAAACGTATTGTTGCTTATCATGAATCTGGACACACTTTGGTTGCAAAACGTATTCCTAATGCTGACCCAGTACATAAGATATCTATTATGCCCAGAGGGTCAGCAGCTCTTGGTTATACACTACAACTTCCTACCGAAGATCGTTATTTAACTACTAAAAGTGAGATACTAGATAAAATGACGGTGCTTTTAGGAGGAAGGGTAGCGGAAAGCTTAATATTTGACGATGTTTCTACAGGCGCGAAGAATGATATTGAAAGAGCTACAGAAGCTGCCCATAAAATGGTATGTGAATATGGAATGAGTGAAAAACTAGGTCCTTTAACTTTTGGTAGAAAAGAAGAACAGATTTTTCTTGGTAGAGATATAGTGAAAGAAAAAAATTATAGCGAGAGAATAGCTTCTGTAATTGATGAAGAAATTAGAAAAATTGTGGATTATTGCTATAAAAGAGCCGAAGATATTATACATAAGGATAAAAAAGCACTTGATAAACTTTCTAGTGCTTTAATAGAAAAAGAAATATTAGAAGCTGATGATATAGAAGATATCTTGGGCGAAAAGAAACGAAATGTTAAAGTAAAGACCAAGATAACACAGAAGAAACAAAAAAATATGAAGAAGGAAGAAGAAAAAGTGCTAAAAGTGGAAATAGAAGGTAGCGAAGGTGAAGCGGGAGCATATTAAAAAAATTCTCCTTAGCTATAAGCAAGGTAACTTAAGCATTGAGGAAGCCATTGAGAATCTGAGCTACAAAGAATTATCTAATAATAATTTAATTTTTGCTAGAGTGGATCATAGTCGCAAAATAAGGTGCGGTTTTCCAGAAGTAATTTTTGGTTTACATAAAAAAACTGAAGATATTCTAAAAATAGTAAATTCTTTTGTAGAAAAGAAAGAAAATGTTTTAATTACTAAAGTTGACAAAGATGTTTATGATTATATTAAAAAACATCATCAGAGTGCTAATTATAATGAATCTGCAAAAATTATTACTATATCATCTAATCCATCTCAAGAACCTACCCAGAAAGATCCCTATCTTTTAATAATTACTGGAGGAACATCTGATATAAACATTGCTGAGGAAGCTTATGTTACAGCTAATTTTAGTGGAATAAGAGTAGAACGTCTTTATGATATAGGAGTAGCTGGAATTCATCGCTTGCTCGATCAAGAAAATATGATTATTAAAGCTTCTGCTATTATAGTTGTTGCTGGCATGGAAGGCGCTTTAGCTAGTGTAATTGGGGGTTTAGTAAGAGTGCCGCTGATTGCTGTTCCTACTAGCGTTGGTTATGGAGCAAGCTTTAAAGGTTTATCTGCTCTTTTAACTATGCTTAATAGTTGTGCTCCTGGAGTGGCTGTTGTAAATATTGATAATGGATTTGGAGCTGGGTATTATGGGGCTATGATTATACAAATGCTGAAAACAAATCTTGAATTAACAAAACAAGATAAAGATAAAGGGTGATTTTTAGAAATTGATGATGGGGATTCTAAGAGGTTAGATAGCTGGAGGATTGTATGTCTACACTTATATCTTGGAATGTAACTAAGAGATGTAATTTGAAATGCTTACATTGCTATCGAGATGCTGGAAAAAAGGATAAATATGAACTAAATACTAAAGAAGGGAAGGATTTATTAGAAAGGATAGCTCAGTCTGGATTTAAAGTAATTGTATTTTCAGGAGGAGAGCCTTTACTTAGAAAGGATATTTACAAATTAATAAGTTATGCTAAAGAATTAAATTTAAGAACATTGTTAGGAACTAATGGCACCATAATAACCAAAGAAAATGCAATTAGTTTAAAAGAGAGTGGAATAGATAGAATAGGAATAAGTTTGGATAGTATAAATAAGGAAAAGCATAATAGGTTTAGAAATAAGAAAGGTGCCCATAAAAAAACATTAAGAGGAATAGAGAATTGCAAAAGAGTAGGCTTGGATTTTCAAATTCATACTACAGTAATGGGGTTTAATTATGATGAAATTGAAGCTATTGCTGATTTTTCTAAGAAAATAGGAGCCAAAGCTTTTCATGTGTTCTTTTTAGTATATACTGGAAGAGCAAAAAAAAATAAGAGACCTGATGTTCAACTATCTAAAGCATGTGGTAAGAAATATGAAATGCTAATTCGTAGAATCTTGGGAAAACAAAAAGAGATTAATTTTGAGATTAAACCTACTTGCGCTCCACAGTTTATGAGGATTGCCCAAGAAATGAATTTACCCCAAAAGTATAATAGGGGATGCTTAGCTGGAATTGATTATTGCTGCATATTACCCAACGGCGATGTTCATCCATGTCCTTATCTACCTTTGAATGTAGGAAATGTAAGGAAAAATTGTTTTAGTGATATTTGGGAGAAGAGTGAGATATTTACTAATTTAAGAAGTATGAAATATGATGGAAAATGTGGCCAATGCGACTATAAAGATATGTGCGGTGGATGTCGAGCTAGAGCATATTATTATTTTAAGGGTAATTACATGGAAGAAGATTATTATTGTGGAATGAATTAAGGAGCAAAGATTAAAAATAATGGACGAAGTAGATAGAGGTATATTAAATATTATCCAAGATGAGTTTCCTTTGAACAAGCAACCATTTAAAGTTATTGCTGAAAGATTAGGTATTAGCGAAAAAGAAGTACTGCAAAGGATTGAACAATTAAGGAATACAGGAATTATTAAAAGAATTAGAGCCACCTTTAATCCTTGGAAATTAAATTATAAAAGTACTCTAGTAGCAATAAAAGTTCCAGAAGAAAAACTAAAAGAAGTAGTGGATGTTATTAATGAAATAAAAGGAGTTACTCATAACTATAAAAGAAATCATGAATATAATTTATGGTTTACTTTAATTGCTGAGGATAATATTAAAATTAAAAACATTTTAAATGATTTAAAACAAAAAACCAAGATAAAGGATATGATAAGATTAGACTCTGTAAAAACTTTTAAACTTAAACTTAAATTTGCAGTGTAGATAAGCAAATAGTGGTAAGGCAGGTAAAATGCCTATGTCGTCCAGTAAAAATAATTGTAACTATTCAGCAATGTTCAATGTAACAACATATTTCCTTAATGCGAAGTTTATGCTGAATAGTTACGAATAATTAAATAATTAAAAAAAGAATGTAATGTTTAATAGAGAAGATAAGATAATTTTAGAATGCCTACAAGAAGGATTGGAGATTATTGAAAGACCTTATGAAGTTATTGCAGAAAAAGCAGGTCTTAGCGAAGATGAAACTATAGAAAGAGTTAGGTATTTTAAAGATGAGGGTATTATACGCAGCCTAAAGGCAGTCTTAAATCATAAATTGCTGGGATATAATTCTAATGTTATGGTAGTTTGGAAAATACCAGTTGAAAAAGTTTATTTTGCAGGTAAAGTAATAGCTAATTTTAAGGAAGTGAGTCATTGTTACGAAAGAGAAGTTGTAGAGGGTTGGAAATACAATTTATTTACTATGGTTCATGGTAAAAATGCAGTGGACTGTATTAAAGTTATTGAAGAAATATCTCAGGAAATTGGAATAAAAGATTATGAAATGCTTTTTACAGAGGAGGAATACAAGAAGAGTTATATGAGGTATTTTGGTGAAGAGTCTTAAAATAGAAAAATCTATAACTTTGTTTGAGGAAGCAAATAAGTATTTAGCAGGAGGAGTAAATAGCCCTGTTAGGTCTTTTAAATCAGTAAAAGGAAGACCCTTATTCATAAAAAATGCTTTAGGTTCTCATATTTTCGATGTAGATGGGAATGAATACATTGATTATGTTGCTTCATGGGGCCCTATTATTTTAGGACATGCTCATCCAGAAATATTAAGAGAAGTTAAACAAGTGTTGAAAAATGGTACTAGCTTTGGTGCTTCTACTGAATTAGAAATAGATTTAGCTAAAAAGATTGTTGATATATATCCCTCTATAGAAATGGTAAGAATGACTTCTTCGGGCACAGAAGCTACTATGAGCGCTATTAGATTAGCTCGAGGGTATACAAAAAAGGATAAAATTATAAAATTCGAAGGCTGTTATCATGGACATGCAGATTATTTTTTAGTAGAAGCAGGCTCCGGTATTGCTACTCTAAATATTCCTGGAAGTGCTGGAGTTCCCGATAATGTAATTAAAGATACCCTTATTTTACCATTTAATGATATAATAGCAGTGAAAGAGGCGGTAAAAGAATATAATAATGAAATTGCTGCAGTAATCTTAGAGCCTGTTCCTGGAAATATGGGAGTAGTGTTGCCAAAAGATGGCTACCTAAAAGATCTTCGAGAGATAACTAAAGAAAACGATATTCTTCTTATATTTGATGAAATAATTACAGGTTTAAGACTTTCTTTAGGTGGAGCCCAAAAAGTTTTTAACGTAATTCCTGATATTACTTGCTTGGGAAAGATTATAGGTGGTGGTTTTCCTGTTGGTGCTTATGGGGGGTCTATTGAGATTATGGAATCTCTAGCTCCTTTAGGGCCAGTATATCAGGCAGGAACTTTATCAGGAAATCCTATAGCTGTATCTGCTGGAATTAAAACTATTGAACTTTTATCAAGAGAAGGAATTTATGAAGAATTAGAAGAAAAATCAAATATGTTAGAAAGAGGGTTAAGACAAGCTGCTGAAAGCTGTAAAGTGAACTATTGTATTAACCGTATAGGGTCAATGCTTACTATTTTTTTTACTAAAGAAGAAATTAATGATTATCAAAATGCTAAAAAATCTAACACTATTCTCTATAGTATTTATTTTAAAAAAATGCTAAAATTAGGAATTTATTTAGCACCCTCGCAATTTGAAGCTATGTTTATTTCCTTAGCTCATAGTAAAGATGATATAGAAAAAACGATTGAGGCAAGTTATTATGCCTTCAAAGAAACAATAAAGTGAATTAACTCACTCCAAGGGTTAAGACATCTTGAGCATATTTATTTGCAAATTATTATTATGCTTTAATATTTTAGCAAAAAGGTGCCTATTGTCTCCTAAAAGTGAGATGTTCAAATATAATTATATTAAAGGAGGATATTGGAATGAATATCTACGTAAGCAACATATCGTACGATGCCAATGAAGATGACCTACAACAGGCATTTAAAGGCTTCGGACAAGTTGCATCTGCATCTATCATTAAGGATAAATACACAGGCAGATCAAGAGGATTTGGATTTGTGGAAATGCCTTCTGAAGATGAAGCAAAAGCTGCCATTGAAGGTCTAGACGGCAAAGACTTAAAAGGACGAACTCTTAAAGTTAACGAAGCTCGTCCTCGT
Organism: bacterium; assembly: GCA_030017825.1. Classification (GTDB taxonomy): domain Bacteria; phylum UBA9089; class JAHJRX01; order JAHJRX01; family JAHJRX01; genus JASEGW01. The sequence goes on from JASEGW010000060.1 coordinate 8,471, forward strand.
CAAGCTAACGAAGGTCGTGAATCTCGTCCTCGTCAAGAACGAACTCACACAACCAGAAGAAATTCATGGTAAAAGCTTTTCAATTATAAAAGTTAATTTTATAATAGTCTAACACGGTGTATGCGGTTATTGAAATTGAGTTTGATAGTACTTGATAGTATTTGATCTTATTTCATGCTTTACGCATGCACCGATGCTGTTAGATAAAGCAATCTAGAGGAATTTTTATGCTGTTTTAAGGGATATTAAAGAAGATTTGGTAATTACTTGTATTATATGGTTAGAAGGAATGGAGCTTGGAATTAATAAGGGTAAAAACATTGATTCTTATCAACGTTTTATTTATATTCACGGAATAACAGCAGAAAGAGCTTATCTAGAATAGAAAAGTTTTGAAAAATAATAAAAAGAATTATATATTACAAGGTGTTTAGGTACCTTAGTGTCAGGCTATAGCAGTTATTAACCAAAAGTGGACATAGGATAATGTAGATAAATAAGGTA
>JASEGW010000061.1 GCA_030017825.1 bacterium
GGCATCTATAAGCTTTTTTGTATCTATTGCTGTTATTTCGCAGTAAGTCTATTAATTTAAAAGCTATAAGTGAACAAACAATGTCGAAACCTTAGTATAAAAAAGGTGGAGAATCATTTTAACAATCGTACTTTTCTATTTTGTTGTTCCATATTTAGTATGGACAAAAATAAGTTGGAATAAATAGGTCAAAATTGCTATTACAGCGATTTGTGCAATTTTTTTTATTTCTATGGCGATTGATTCCTATCAAAGAAAGTAGAAGTCTTTAGATCTTGTAAAACAAGCAGAGATATTTATCAGTGAGAATAAAATCAAATGCTCTAAGCAAATCTCAAGAATTGAATACCGATAGAAGTGATAATCCTGTTTTTGAATTAGAGGAAAAAATAACAGAATTGCAATCGTCAGAATTTTTAAAAAGTACTTTAGTGGATATGTCAGATAGTGATTTTGATCTTCTGCAGAAAGATGAGCTAAAAACATCTTTTATCAATTACGAAGATAAATGAGCTTTTTATTGCAAAGCTCCAAGAGAACGCTATGTTTTTTGTCCTGTTCTACTGTTCTATTTATAATTAAATATAATTAAATAAGAAACAGGGCAAACCCTCGCACAACACAGCATAAAAAATTTGCACCTTTTGATACTCACCCAAATTTTTACTTCACAAAGCTTTTGTTAATGACGACTTTATACGCTGTAATTTTTAAAAATCGAGAAACCGGCGTAAAAAATTTTTATAAAAATTTCTTGACGAACCAATAGCAAAATTACAAAGCAATTTTGCGTCAATCAGTGTCTATATTTTGTTCAAAATAAGTTTGGATTTCGTTCAGCAAACACCACCAATACAAATAATAAACTCACCTTTTATCAATTAATAATTGATTCTTACAATCTTGCCATTTTTATCATAATTAAATAACTTAACAATTTTAAAGTATTTTGTTTGACTTTAATTTTAATTGAGCATATAATTTTTAAAAATACAGAAGGAGTAATTTTATGACTGAAAAAAATCCTTTAGTAGAGCTTGCTACAGAAGCAATAAAAAATTATGTCTATTACAAAAAAAAGTTAGATTCTCCAGACAATCTTTCTTCTGAAATGAAAAAAAGATGCGGGGTTTTTGTTTCTATAAAGAAAAAAGGGCAACTTCGAGGTTGTATAGGAACTTTCCAACCTACTACAGCAAATGTAGCTTGTGAAATCATTAATAATGCTATTGCTGCTGCTTCTGAAGACCCCAGATTTAATCCTATAATTTCAGAGGAGTTAGAAGATTTGGAAATTTCAGTAGATGTGCTTTCTCCTCCAGAAAAAATAAATAGTAAACTGGAGTTAGATCCAAAAAGATATGGGGTTATCGTTCAAAAAGGTTTTAGAAGAGGCTTGCTGCTTCCTGACTTAGAAGGAGTAGATACTGTTGATTATCAATTAAGTATTGCTAAGGCTAAAGCAGGAATTAAAGAAGAGGAAGATGTTCAGCTATATCGTTTTGAGGTGAAGAGATATAAATAAATTACATTAACTGAACCAAAGGACTATGTTGTGAAAGAAGCACTTTTTTATGAAGTAGTGGAAGATAAAGTAAAATGTCAATTATGTCCTCATGGGTGTCTAATCAAGGAAAACAAAAGAGGAATATGCCGAGGAAGGATTAATAAGAATAATAAATTATATTCTATGATCTATCAGGAATGTTCATCAGTGTCTTTAGACCCTATAGAAAAAAAGCCTTTATATCATTTTTATCCAGGAAGTATGATCCTATCATTGGGCACAGTGGGTTGTAGCTTTAAGTGCCAGTTTTGTCAAAATTGGCATATTTCTCAAACAGAAGTTACTACTAATAAAGTAAGTAGTGCTCAAGTGATAAATATTGCTAAAAGAGAAAATTCTATAGGTGTTTCCTATACTTATTCTGAGCCATTAATATGGTATGAATATGTTTTAGAAACTGCTCAACTTGCAAAACAAGAAGGCTTAGCAAATATACTGGTAACTAATGGCTATATTAACGAAGAACCCCTTTTAAAGCTATTGCCGTATATTGATGGTTTAAATATTGACATAAAATCATTCAAGGATTCTTTCTATAAAAAGTATTGTGGAGCAAGCTTAGAGCCTGTTTTAAAAACAGTAAAAATTGCTAAAAAACATGCCTTGATAGAACTTACCAATTTAGTAATCCCAGGACTAAATGATAATTTAGAGGAGATAGAAGCTTTGGTAGAATGGATATATACCCAAGTAGGAGGAGATACTCCTCTTCATTTTTCTAGGTATTATCCTCAGTATAAAATGAATATTCCGCCAACTCCTATAGAAACATTAAAAAAAGCTTATAAATTAGCTTTAAAAAAATTGAATTATGTGTATATAGGAAATGTCGTAGACGATGAATCTAATGCAACTTACTGTCCAAATTGCAAGAAAGCAATTATTAAAAGATCAGGATATCATATTTTGAGTATAGAAATCAAAAATGGTATATGTAATTATTGTGGAGTTAAAGTAAATGTGGTGGTCTAAAAAACTAATATTGACATTAACGCTAAGCTTAATTTTATTGCTTTTCTGCCTTAATAACTGTAGAAAAAAAGTTTATTCTAAAACTTATCTTTTGATGAACACCTTGATAGAGATTAAAGTTTTAGATAAAAACAAAGCCCATGCCCAGGAAGCCATTGAGGCTACCATTGAAGAAATGAAAAGAATAGTTAGCTTGATGAATATTTATGACAAGAAAAGCGAGATTTCTCTAATTAATAAAAATGGAAAAAAAGGAACTATAGTTTCTAAAGAACTGTTAGAAGTGATTAATGAGGCAATTCGGTTTAGTAAACTAACTAAAGGAGCTTTTGATATAACTATATCGCCTATTTTTAAATGCTGGAATTTCGGCAGTAAAAATCCTCAATTACCTGACAAGAATATAATTGAAGAAGCTAAAAAGAGGGCGGGTTATCAAAATATAAAGATTATTCAAAAAGAGAAAAAAGTAGTTTTAGAAAAAGGAACTGTTTTAGATTTAGGGGGGATTGCTAAAGGATATGTGGTAAAGAAAGCTTGTGATAAGCTTAAAAAGATGGGCATAAACTCTGCTTTAGTAAATGCAGGAGGAGATATACAAGTAATTGGGAATAATTTTGGCTTTCCTTGGAAAATAGGCATACAAGACCCTCGTCATAAGAAGAAGATTAGGAAAGTGATAAAAATTATAGATAAAGCAGTAGCTACTTCAGGTGATTATGAAAAATATTTTATCTTAGAGGGTAAAAGGTATCATCATATTTTAAACCCTCATACTGGCTATCCAGCTAAAAAATGTATTAGCGTTACAATTATTGCCACAACTGCTTTTGTAGCAGATATCTTGGCTACAGGAGTTTTTGCTTTAGGCCCAGAAGAGGGATTGAGACTAGTGGAAAGCTTAGAAGGAATAGAGTGTTATATTATTACTGCTAATAAAGAATACACTTCTTCAGGTTTTAGTAACTATGTAAAGTAACTAATAAAATTTGAATTTCTTTTTTTTAGGCGCAGGTGAACGTAGACTTTTAAGATTAAAAAACAATTCTGACCTCTATTTTTGTGAATTTTATAGCAAGAGGAACAAGATGGGAATAAAGTATTGTAATGGCAAGAGACTTAGGCGAGCCTTTAAGGCTTGCACTGAATGGTTGACTAGACAGGAAGAAGAGGTGAACAAAATAAATGTTTTTCCAGTACCTGATGAGGATACTGGGACTAATATGAGTTCTACCTTAAGAGAGGCTATAGCAGAGACTTTAAATACAAAAGATATAAGTTTAAATAGAGTAGCTCAGAAATTTGCCGAAGCAACTTTTATTAGCGCCAAAGGTTGTTCAGGAATAATTATTTCCCAGTTTTTTAAAGGTTTTTGCGAAGGAACTAATGGTAAAGAAAGAATAAATGCTAAAGAGTTAGCTCAATGCTTTATCCTTGGTTCTCAATATACCTATGAAGCAGTAAATGAACCTAAAGAAGGAACCATTCTTACTATTATTAGAGAAATGGCCAAAAAAGCAGAAGAGCTATCTTCTAAAGAAGATGATATTATTAAAATGCTGAACATTATTGTAGCTCACGCCAAAGAAATTTTAAAAAAAACTACCTATCTTTTGCCAGAATTTAATAAGTAAAATTGGAGCAGTAATTGGAACACATGTAGGTCCGGGAGCTTTAGGTATTTCTTATTGTATAGATTAATCTAAGTTTTATATAAATTTAAGTAAATGAACATGTTCTTATGTCAAATTCAGATTGTATTAATATAACAGTCTTTTGGACTATCCATAAGAAAATATCTGCTTATTATAGAACGCTATCAATTTTTATAAGTAGAGTAGGAAATAATCTAAAGTGAAAAAACTACTATATATTGCTTTGTTGTTGTTTTTCTTAATAGGCTGTGGTTCTAAAGAAGATAGTATGGTTTTAAATTTAAATATTATTAACAGGAGAACACCTGCTCAACGAGCAAAAAGCCATTGTCTTAAAAAAGCTAAGGAGCATATTAACAATAAAGAATACAAAAAAGCAGAGAAATATTTATTAAAAGCTATAGAAGTTGATAAAAAAGACCCTATAATTTGCCATAAGTTAGGTGTATTGTATGAACTTATGGGTGAAGATGATAAATCTATAGCTTATTATCTCAAGGCAATTAAACTTGATCCAGAATTGAATAAAATAGAAAAGGAAAAATAGAGAGAAATAAATGGATATTAGCTATTGGAGCGATATTTTCCTTTTCTTATGTCGAACTCAGGTTATATTAATAACAAGTTGGTGAACTTTGTATAAAAGTATTCTACTAACAGGAATTATATTTTTATCTTTAATTTGTAGTTGTGCTATATTTAAAAAGAAAAGTGACGTAACTTCCTACGAAGGTGAAGCAAGAGGAGAACTTCTTAAGGAAAAGAAATTAAAGGAAAAAGAGAGCTTGCCTCCTTTAGCTTTTAAAGAAGAGCCAACAAAAAAGCAAGTTATTTCTGAAAAGAGAGAGGTAAAGCCTATTGTAGAGAAATTGCCAGAAGTTAAAGAAGCAAAGAAGGAAGAAAAAAAAGAGACAATAAAAGAAGAAGTAAAAGAAGAAAAAAGAGAAATGGTTTCAGGAGAGAAAAAAGGTAAAAAAGATAATGTGATACTATCTGAGGAAGAAGATAAGCCTTTAGAAAAGCCAAAAATGATAGGAAAGGTTTTTGAAGCCATCATTCCTCCTGCTCAACTGGATCGCTATAAGTTTGCTGAAGATTTATATAAAAGAAAGCTGTATGATACTGCTATTATCGAATTAAAAAAACTTATTACTGATTTTCCTGGAATAAAGATAAGAGAAAATATTGATTTTTTTATTGCTGAATGTTATTTTGCTAATAAAGATTATGATGCTGCCATAACAGAATTTAGTGGAATTATTAAAAGATTTCCAAAAGGTGATTTATTAGATAAATCCCAATTTATGATTGCTAGAGCTCATGAAGAAAAAAAGGATTACGATAATTCTTTATTAGAATATTTACGACTGATAAGCTTGTATCATGAAAGCCAATATAAAACAGAAGCCCAATTAGGAGTTGGCAATGCTTATCGAGAAAAAAAAGATTACAAGCAAGCTCTAATTGAATATGATAAGCTCTATCAACTATATCCAAAAAGTAGTCATGCTGCGACGGCTTTATATTATATTGCTGATATTTATGATAATATCTATGAGGTGAGGGATTATCGAAAAGCAGTAATGGCTTATGAGAAAATTATTAGCTATTACCCTCAAAGTGAATGGGCAAAAAGAGCACAAGAAAGAAAGAGATATTTAGAAAAGAATTATTTTTAATCTAATTTATACATTACTAAACCTGTTAAAAGTTTAGGATAAAAATAGGTAGATTTTTGAGGCATTAGCACTCCTAAATAAGCAATTTTTTCAACCTCTTCTATCTTAGTTGGCGTTACAAATAAAGCTAATTTATATTTTCCTTCTTTGACCAGATTTACAGCCTCTTCTTTGCTTCTAGCGTAGCTTATCTTTTGCTCCATTTCTTCTTCTTCTTTGATTCCCAAAACATTATGAATTAAAGTATGCTGCAAGACAGAAACAGCTAAATGATTTAATTGAGGAGGTTGCTCTTTAGGAGATAGCCTATCAATTAGATTTAAGTTTTTTAAAGTTAAAAGGTAAAACTCATTTTCTGCAAACAAGCCAAAAATGTGATTAGAGCCTTCATTTTCTTTTAATTTGTGGGATAAAGAAGGAAGATGAGGGCAGCTTTCTATATGAAAATATTTTTTTATGGTATTTCTTATAGAGTTAAATTCCATACCGTTAAAATTAAAAATTAGACGATGGGTAGGTAAAATAGTTAAACCTTTATTTAAAATATTTGTAAAATACGACATGATATAATTTCTTGGGTCATTATCATTAATTTCAATGCCTTCGTTTTCTAACTGTTTTTTATAATTCAGAGCAGTTTGATAGCGGTGATGACCATCAGCAATAAATATTTTTTTATTTTTCATACCTTCTTGTATCTTTCTTATAGTTTCTTCATTGTTTATTCTCCATACTTTATGCCTTATTTGGTCCTCAAAAATTATGTCGATAAAAGGAGCTTTGTTTTCTATAAAATTATTGATTAAATCAGGAATATCTTGATCTTGGTATAAAGAAAATATTTGACTGATATGAGCTTTGCAATTACTCAATAAGCTTAGCCTATCTTTGATTGGCTTACTATGTGTTCTTTCATGAGGAAGAATTTTTTGGGAAGAGAATTCTTCTAATTTCATTAGACCTATAAAACCAGTTACTTCTTTTTGAATATTATCAATAGTGTAGACTTTTTGATAGATATAAAAATAAGGTTTTCTATCTTGAGTAAGGTATTTTTCTTTAAGCCATTTTTTTAAATATGTAGTAGCTCTAGTATATTTATTGTTAATATTGTTATCATTATGAAGGTCTATGCCTTTATCTATATGAATAATATTAAAGGGATGATTATTATGATATCTTCCCTGATCTTTTTTAGAAATAACATCATAAGGAGGAGCCACAACCTGAGTAAGATCGGAAATCTTTTCTTGATTATACACAATTCCCTTAAATGGTTTTACTTCTAACATATTAAACTCTCTTGGTTTCATTAAATTATTTAGTGTTTTTTTAAGTTAATTATTATATAATAAGTATATATTGGCGTCAAATAAAATAGGAAACACAATGAAAATAACTGGCCTTTTTCATATCCATTCTAATTATTCTTATGATGGAGAGCTCTCTTTAAAAGAAATTGTTTTACTTGCTGAAAAGTATAATTGTAAATTTGTGGTTCTGAATGAACATATTAATAAACTTACACAAGAAAAATATAAAGAATTATTAAGCTATTGTCAACAACTATCAAATGAAAATTTTTGCTTAATGCCGGGCATAGAATTTACATGTTGCAATAATAAGGTACATATTTTAGCGCTAGGAATAAAAGATATTATTTTTGAAGATAATACTAAAAAAATATTAGATTTTATAAAAGCTCAAAATGGATTAGCTATATTGGCTCATCCTTACAGAAAAGAAGCTTTAAATCTAATCAAAGAGTTCATGTCTAAATTCGAGGGCATAGAAGTATGGAATGTGAGAGAAGATGGTAAAGGTATTCCTAAATATAAAAATATTAAGCTTTTAAAAGAATTAAGGAGCAAAGGATATAGTTTGTTAAGCTTTGGAGGATTAGATTTTCATAATTTAGAAGATTTTGGATTGGTAAAGACAGCGATTGAAGTTAATAGTATTACACAAAATAATTTACTAAAAGCTTTTAGAGAAGGTAATTTCTATATCAAAAAAGGCATTTTTGTTATTGACAGTCAGGGAAGTATAAAATACTTAGGAAAATACTTTTATAGATTCTGTCGCTTTTTTTATGCTTCTTTTAAAAATTTTGCTAAATTTATTGAAAAAATATTAAAAGTTTTAAGAATCGAGCCTCCGGCATTTATCTATAAAATAGTTCGCAAACTGTTTTAGGTTTGCATTAAGGGTGATCTGCATAAAACTTATCTAAATTTCTCTATCTTCATATAAACTAATGAATTTATTAAACATATCAGGATCAAAATTAATGCTTACAAATTCTTTACGCTTTTCAATAGCTTCTTTTTTATCAAGCGCTGGTCGGTATGGGGATTATGCATTGCAATCATAATGATTCTAATAATGTTTATGCTATAGACTCTACTTCTTTAAAAGTTTGTACAAATAAACGTATATTTAACCATAAAGTTAATCTTGGTTTAGCTGAAAGAGGAAAGAATTCTCTTGGTTTCTTCTTTGGCTTTAAGTTACATGCTGTTTGTGATTCTTTAGGAAAATTAGTTTCTCTTATGATTACTCCTGGTAATATAGATGACCGTAAATATGTATTAAAACTACTTAAAGGTCTTAAAGGAATTGCTATTGGTGATGCTAATTACATTTCTAAAGAACTAATAAAAACATTGTCAAAGCAAG
>JASEGW010000062.1 GCA_030017825.1 bacterium
TTTTGAATAACTCCAGCCATTGCAGGCATCTATAAGCTTTTTTGTATCTATTGCTATTATTTCGCAGTAAGTCTATTATGTTATAAATATTATCATAAATGACCAAGGATAAAAGCAGATCCCCTACGCCTGAAATAGGTGTTTGAAAATATTTTAAGCACAATTCCGTTAAAGCGCTATGCCTGATGGGGGAGAGCTAACCATTATTATCAGGCTACCTGGGAAAAGGACTAATATGAACAAAAAAACCAATATTTTGATTGTGGATGACGAAATAGAAGTATTAGAGGCCCTTGAGAATATATTGACAATTGGAGGATATGGGATTACCAAAGCCTTAAATGGAAAAGAGGCTTTAGAAAATATAAGAGAGAAAATTCCTCATCTTTTAATTCTTGATTTATTGATGCCTATGATGAGCGGATATGAAGTTTGCCAAAAAATAAGAAAAGATCCCACTGCGAAACATCTCCCTATCATCATGCTTACAGGAAAAGGAGAGTTGGAAAACAAGATTGAAGGGCTAAGAGCAGGCATTGATGACTACATGGTCAAACCATTTGAACCAAAAGAATTATTGGCAAAAATAGAAGCAATTATACATCGTACTTATTTTGGGCTTGATGCTAATCCTTTAACTAGTTTGCCTGGAAATAATTCTATTCAGGAAGAAATAAAAAATTGTATATCTAGTAGAAGAGCTTTTGCTGTTTGTTATTTTGATATAGACGATTTTAAAACCTTTAATGATAGGTATGGTTTTGAAAGAGGAGATGAGGTAATAAGAAAAACATCCCAAATAATTATAGAGGTAATACGTGATTTAGGGGATGAAGATGATTTTATTGGTCATATAGGGGGAGATGATTTTATAGTTATTATAGATCCAAAAATGGTTGAAAGCGCCTGTTCTCGTATTATAAAAGAGTTTGATCAAATGGTTCCTTATTTGTATAATGAAGAAGATAGGAAGAGAGGATATATTGTTGGTAACAATAGACAAGGGTATGTAGAAAGATTTCCTCTTATGTCCGTATCTATTGGGGTAGTTACTAATGAAAAAAGAAAGATAACTCACTTGGCTCAAGTTAGTAAAATTAGTGCTGATTTAAAGAAATATATAAAACGCTTTTCTGGGAGTAATTATATTGTGGATAGAAGAGAGGCTGATAAAAAAGAAGTAATTTCCGAAATAATGAAACCGAAGGATCTTATAGAACAAGAGATAAGGAAAAGAGATACAGAAAAGAGATGTGTGGATTTATTTAGAGATGAGATAACAGGTCTTCTTTCCCTTCCTCAAGCAATCAATGACATTAAAGATATTTTAGTTAAAAAAGGTCAAATTGGTTTATTGTGTTTGAGTATAAAGAAACATCAATTAAGAGAAGATATTTATGGTTGGCAAGAATGCGAGGAGATACTTAGGAGAACAAGTAAAGTGCTTTTTAAGCTTCAAGCTAACATTTTTAGAAAAGAGGATATTATTTCTACTTACGGGCCAAAAAGAAGCAATATAGTTATATCTTTAATTCCTCCAAGATACAAAGAATCTTTAAAAATAGAAGACTTAGAAAAGGTGAGCAGTCGAGTACAAGAAGATCTACGACTTAAAATAAACAAGGAGATAGGATCGTATGTAAATCAAAAGTTTGGGTTTTATATGGGATATGCTTTAATTACCAATATTCCTGAGATATCTATAGGAAAACTTGTTTATCAAGGTATAGAAAAAGCTTTAAGAGTAGCGAGTAATAGAGAGCAATATGAAAGATGGAGAAAATCTTCTCAGCTAAAACAAATAATTAAAAATAAGGAAATTTGTACCTTGTTTCAGCCTATATTTAATTTCCAGAATAAAGAGATTTTTGGTTATGAAGCCCTATCTCGAGGATTTTCTGGCACAGAGTTAGAAAATCCAGAAGTATTATTTGATCTTTCTAAGGAGATAGATTCCATCTGGGAATTAGAATGTATCTGCAAAGAAAAAGCATTAAGCTATGCTAGTAAGCTAAAACCAGAACAAAAACTATTTCTCAACATTGAACCTCAAGTAATAGAAGATCCAAGATTTAACTTTCAGGAATTAGTAAACAAAAAAAGCCCAAACTTATCGAATGTTGTTTTAGAGATACCAGAGCAGACTATAGCAAAAAATTTCAGATTACTTCATTGCGCCATAAGTGTTTTAAAAAAACAAGGTATTAATACTTGTATTGATAATTTTAGATTAATATATCCAAGCTTCCAGTTTATTGTTAAGCTAAAACCCGATTTTGTTAAGCTGGATATTTCATTGGCAAGAAACATAGATAAAGATTCTGTTAGACAGAAATTACTCTTGGCGATAATAGAGAGCTTAAAGGAAATAAATACCTCAGTAATTGCTAGTGGAATAGAGAATAAAAACGAGTATAATACTCTATTGAAGATGGGAATTAATTATGGACAAGGATATTTTTTCTCCAAACAAGGAGAAAAGCTCTTAAGCGGGTTGTAAAATATTTTCCTAATTTCAATTAATGCTCAAAAATATTACCCCTTAAACTTATATTTTAATCGAACTCAGGTTATATTAATAAAGTCGTAACTTGGAGGTATAAAAATGCTGCAAAAATCAATCAGCGAAATATTAGTTCCGAATACTATTTCCGTCTCTCCCGAGACTCTCACTTCAGAAGCTGTTTCAATCATGAAAACAAATAAAATCAGTTGTTTGTTAGTCATCCAGAATAAAAAGCCAGTGGGAATATTTACGGAAAGAGATATTGTTCGTCTATTGTATTATGGGGTTCATGCAGAGAAACGTAAGATTGCAGAATTAATGACTAAACCAGTTTTTACTGTAGACGGCCACATTAATATCTATCAAGCACACGATTTAATGGAGAAAAACAGGTTACGACATCTTGTCGCAGTAGAACCAGATGGCCAGATTATTGGTGTAGTTACCCAAACCAACATCATAGAAAATCTTGAAACCGAATATTTTTTTCAAACCAAGGATGTATCAAAAATAATGACGAAAGATATAGTCACAATAGACAAGGAACATCTTGTTCAAGAGGCCATAAATAAAATGGCTAAACTTTCGCTTAGCTGTATAGTTGTCCAAGAGAATAAAGCTCCTGTTGGCATATTAACCGAACGAGATGTGACCCGATTGTTCCATGAGAAAGCCAAGATAATAGATTTAAAAATCAAAAATGTAATGAGCCATCCTGTGCAAACTATACCTGTAGGCACTTCCCTCTATAAGGCCATAAGTATCATGGCTCAGAACAGGATTCGCAGATTGGTGGTTGTTGATAAAAACGGTAAGATTAAGGGGCTTATCACCCAATATGATACTCTCAAGGAATTGGAGTGGAGATATATAGAATTTTTAAACAATATTTTACGACAAAAAGATAAGCAATTGTTAGAAGCTAAGAAAGATGCCGAGGCTAAATTAATTCAATCAGAAAAGCTTGCTGCTGCAGCTCAGATTGCCTCTGAAGTAGCCCATGAGATAAGGAATCCATTATGTGTAATAAAGGCTGGACTTTATTACCTGAAGCAAATCCTGCCTAAAGACCAAGAAGCAGCTCGAAAGAGTATCCTTCAGATGAACGCAGCTACAGATAAAGCCACCTCATATATCAATAACCTCTTGAGCTTCTCAAGGCCACCAATGCTTCAGCTAAAACTAGTGGAAATAAATGAGGTTCTTGAGGAATCACTAAAAGAACTACCTGCGCAGATACTGTCCTGTATAGAAGTAACCAAAGACTTTGAACCTGCCCTGCCCCAGATAAAAGCTGACCCCCAACTGCTCAAGCAGGTTTTTGTTAATCTCATTAAGAATGCTTGTGAAGCTATGGAAGAAGAGTTGAGAGTTAAGGAGTTGAGAATTAAGAGTGAAGAGATAGATAAAAGGGTTGTTCAGATAGCCATTTCTGATACAGGTTGTGGAATCAAAGAAGAGAACTTAACTCATATCTTTAACCTCTTCTTCGCTACCAAAAGTAAGGGCATTGGCTTAGGATTAGCTATCTGCCAGCGGATTGTAGAAGCCCATAAGGGAGAAATTGAGGTGAAAAGTAAGGTTGGACAAGGAACAACTTTTATTATTAGAATAAGGGCGTAAGAAAAGGGCACTATGAAATGGAGGACAAGGTCACAGGCTTATGATTGAATTATCTGCCGATAAATTATAGCTACCAAAAAAAGAGAAATTGTGGTAGTATGTAACCTGAGTTCGATTTAAATATAAGTTTAAGGGTTAACATTTTTACGAGGAGGTAAAAAATGAAAAGAGGTTTGGTGGTCTTTTTAGTAATTATGATATTGGTTTTTGGGATTTATCTGGAGATACAAGCAAAGGAAGTAGTGGCTAAAAAATTTGCAAACTGCGAGGAACTGCTTTTCGTGAAAATTCCAACGGTAGTCTCTTCCAGTAAGAGGTCTCAACCTCTTACTGAAGCAGCATCAAGTGTGGTAATTATTACTGCAGAAGACATTAAACACTCAGGAGCTACAAACATTGGTGATGTTTTAAGATCTGTTGCCGGAATCGATGTTCGAGAATCAGATGCAGCCCAGCATGTTATTGGTGTGCGTGGCTTTGCTGACACCTGCCATGTTTTAGTTACGATGGATGGCAATAATATATTTATGTACCATGCTAACCATATATTTCTTGACTGGGCTCCATTTGATCTTGAAGAAATTAACTATATTGAGATTATTAAAGGACCAGGTGCAGTATTTTACGGTGGTTCCGCTTTTAGTGGTGTAATCAATATTGTCACCAAGACACCAATACAATTAAAGGAGACCCAGGTGAATTTAGTTGGTGGTAACTGGGATACTGTCCGAAGTAATATTATTCATACTGGAAGTTACAAAAATTTAGATTATAGTTTTTCCTTAGGTCACCGTGGAGCCAAGGAATGGGAATCACCAAAGATAGAACAGGAAGCTAATCACTTTTTTGTCAACTATTTTGCTGGAAAAGCCATTTATCGCCTTGACGAAGAATCATCCTTATCTTTGATGTCTCGTTTTTCAGATGCCAAAAATGTGATATCCTCAGTATGTCAGCCAAAAACCACCTTTATCTCCCTTCGCTATGACCAGTCAGATTCCTGGATGCGTATCTTCTATAATCACCATAAAAAAACTTTTTGGAATGATACCTATGGAGTAGAGGATTCTAACTGTGAGCTTGAATTCTATCGCACCTTGAGATGGAAGAATAATATTACCTCTTTTGGAGGATATGCAAAGAAGACTGCCTGGAGTGTAGAAGGACTCAAAGGAACAACTGCCGGAAATAAAGAAAAACATGATGTTGAAGACTATGCTATAAATATGGAGAATGAACATCACCTCAACGACTGGTTTATTTTTACTTTAGGCACTCGAGGTGAATATTATTCACTCTTGAACTATCTTGCCCTTGGTCGAGGAAGTATTATCTATAAGCCCAAAGCCAATCAGAGTCTACGATTAACTGTTGCTAATGGTTATTACATACCTTCTCTCTTTCAACACACCAATAAAGGTTATGCCTATCCCTTTGCTCTGGGCAATCCTTCTCTGAATAAGGAGAAAATTACTTCTTATGAATTATCCCATTATAGCTGTCCAACAAATCATCTTAAACTAATTATGTCCTTATTTTACAATAATTACCAAGATTTAATTGACAATACACAAGCAGGTCCCGCTAAGAATGTAGCTGATGCAAAACAATATGGAGGAGAATTAGAATTGGATTTTATTCTTAATAATTGGTTGAGCGGATTTGCCAATTATTCTTATCAGCATATCCAGAGAGATGATTTTGGCAATTTAAAAGTTGACCCAGAGAATAAATTCAATTTTGGCTTAAAAGCTGAACTTAATAAATGGTCAGGAAATTTAGCTTTTCATTATGTAGATAAGTATTATGAGATGTACTTGACATCCAATCCGGTATTTGGGCGTATAGCTCCTGACCCGTCAAAGGTAGAGTCTTATGCTACCGTTGATACACGTATTGCCTATCACCCCTATGATAATTTAGAGTTATCACTAACTGCCTCCAACCTGTTTAACCACAAACATTACGAATCAAATTCAACAGGATGGCATACAGGAGATAAGATTGGTCGTAAGGTGAGTATGGGTGCAAATTATAAATTCTAATTAACTGAGGAATCATGAAGCTTTAATATAGTCTAAACTTGGTATAAACTTCATAAGGAGTTCTCAATGATCTCGTGGTTAGTCTTTAAAGATGCTGTTTTTATGAAAAAGCTGGCTATTGCCAAATTTGGGTTTATTATTCTTTTGACTCTTTTTCCCACTCTGTGCTTTTCAGACAAGCAAGCAACAATTTCCATTATCTTTTCCTCAGATATTACTCCTTATCAGCAAACATGGCAAGGGTTTAAAGAGTTTTTTGAGGAGAGTAAGGTGTCTTTGCGGACATCTAAGCACAACTTAAAACATCAAGACCCTCAAGTAATCTGCTCACAAATACAAGAGAAAAAGCCAGAGCTAATTCTTACCTTGGGTGGAGAGGCTTCAGAATTAATCAAAAAGGAAATAAAGAACATTCCGGTAGTATTCTCCATGGTGCTCAACCCAAATAATTTTCTTAGTTCAAATATCACCGGAGTTTCACTTAATATTTCTATGGAAGAAAAACTGAAGAAAATTAAAAGCATCTTCCCTGATGTAAAAAGAATAGGTATAATTTATTCACCAGAAAACACTTTCTTGTATGAAGAAGCATTAAAGGCATGTAACAAACTAAATTATCAACTCATTAGAAAAAAAATTAATTCAGTCCAAGAACTGCCTAAAATCCTCAAAGAAATCTCCTGGCAAATAGATTGTTTTTTAATAACCCCTGATTCTAAAATATATTTCAATAAATCCATAGAATATTTACTAATGGAAAGCCTAAAAAGAGGGTTTCTTGTTATTGGACTTTCTTCTTATTACACCAGAGCAGGCGCGCCAATCTCTTTTGACTGCGATTATAAAGATTTAGGAAAACAAACAGCAGAAATTGCCTTGAAAATACTTGAGGGGAAAAAACCAACCGATATATTACCATCAGGACCAAGAAAAATAATATTTTCTTTAAATCTATTGACAGTTAATAAATTAGGTCTAAAAATTCCAAAAGCTATTATCGAAGAAGCCAACGAGGTTTTTGACAAATGATAACTAGTATTAGCAAAAAAGTAATATTCTTATTTATTTTATCGGTTATCGTTTTAGGAGTTATTCTTGGTTTTTATTGGCATAAACATGAAAAGCAAGTAATGACGATAGAGTTTAACGAAAGAGCAAAGGCACTGATTGTCAGTTTATCTGCCATTAGTGAATATCCCATCTTATTTAATGACCAAAGTATGATTTCCAAAATAGGAAAAGGAATTCTGAAGCAAAAAGATGTCATTTTTTGTAAAATTATAGATAAAGAAGGTCAAATTTTATTTCAAGAAGGAACAAAAAAAGATAAATATATTAAAGAATACTCTACTTCTGTTATGACTGAGAAAACTAAGGAATACAGAGAAGAAGCATTAACCTTAGACATGCAAGAAAAAGAAGTTGTAGAAATTGGCAAGATATATTTATCATTTTCATTTTCTAGCATGATAGAGAAATTAAGAGAAGCAAAAAAAACTACCTGGTTAATAATTCTATTCTGTATTATTGTCACAACTTTAGCTATTATTATATTAGTTAGAATTATTTTAGGTCAACCTATTGAAAAGTTGATCTTAAGTGTAAACATAATTGCAGAAGGTAATCTGGACCATCAAGTAAACTTTAAGGCTAATGACGAAATAGGTGAGTTAGCCAAAGCATTTAATCAAATGACCATAGATTTAAAAACATCACAGGATAAGATAGTTAAGTCAGAAAAGCTTGCTGCTGCTTCTCAGCTTGCTTCGGAAATAGCTCATGAGATAAGAAATCCATTATCAATAATCAAGGCAGTGTTTTATCACTTAGAGCAAATCTTGCCTAAGGGAGAAGAAAGCGTAAGAAAGAGTTTCCTTCAGATGGATCGGGCAATAGAAAGGGCCACCTCTTATGTTAATGATCTTTTAAACTTTTCAAGACCCCCAATACTTAATCTAAGGCTAATGGACATAAATAAGGTTCTTGAAAGCTCTTTAGAAGAAATGCCCTCGGATATATCATCTACTTTGAAAGTAGATAGAAACTATACAACCAACCTTCCTCAGGTAAAAGTTGATCCAGAACGGCTTAAGCAAGTCTTTACTAATATCATTAAGAACTCTTGGGAAGCTATGTCAGAACAAGCTGGACAACCCACAAAAGCAGATACTCTGAGGCTAAAGGTTGGAAGTGAAAAGGAAGGAAATTTTATTAAAATAACTATTTCTGACACCGGAAAAGGAATATCAGAAAAAAATCTGAAGTATATCTTTGACCCTTTTTTTACCACTAGGAGCAAGGGCACAGGCTTAGGATTAGCTATCTGCCAGCGGATTGTAGAAGCCCATAAGGGAGAAATTG
>JASEGW010000063.1 GCA_030017825.1 bacterium
CCGAAACAGAAAAGTTTTAGATTTTGAACATTTGAAATTTAGATTTGTTTCGGATTTCGGATTTCGTGCTTCGAATTTTATCTTCAATATCCAAATCCTTAAGTGTACTACAATACCTAATTATTTTTGCATGGGTACTTAAATATTAGTTTCTAGAATAGTGTTTTCCACATGCAAATACTTTTTATTAATCTTCTTTTAGTTTAATTATCTTATACGTCTGAACTAACTTCTTCCTTCCTTTAACCTTAATTAGCTCTAATTTTTCAGCTTCAATTATATTTATTGCCTGACTGTATGTGCTTTCACTAATAATTATTTGTTCAGCTTCGGCAAATATCTGCAACCTTGCACATAAATTAATATTATCCCCAATGGCTGTATACTCCATTCTTTCATCTGAGCCAATATTTCCTACTACAGCCTCTCCTGTATTAATACCAATTCCTATACTCAATGATGGTTTGCCTTCTTCCTTCCATTTTTTATTGAGTTTGCTTAATTCTTTTTGCATCTCAATAGCAGTTAAAACAGCCTTTTGGGCATGATCTGAAGTATACACAGGTGATCCAAAGAAAGCCATAATTCCATCCCCTATAAACTT
Source organism: bacterium (assembly GCA_030017825.1). Taxonomy (GTDB): domain Bacteria; phylum UBA9089; class JAHJRX01; order JAHJRX01; family JAHJRX01; genus JASEGW01. The sequence continues at coordinate 605 of JASEGW010000063.1, forward strand.
ATCTAAAGTTCCTCCATTCTTAAATATAATTTTTGCCATAGATGAAAAATATCTATTTAGTATCGATACTACCTCTTCTGGCATAAGATTTTCAGACAAGCTTGTAAATTCTCGTATATCGGAAAACATTATAGTTATCTCTTTTTTTTCGCCTCCTAATTTTAATTTTTTTGGATCACTCAATATTTCATTTACTATCTGCCGAGCAACATATTTCTCAAAAATATTTTTAATTTTTCTTTTCTCTCTTTCTTCAAATCTATATCGATAAATCCAAACTGCCAAAAAAGAAAAAATAATTACCAATAAAGGCTGGACGCTTGGTAACCAAATATTCAGCATTTCAAAATAATAAAGAGTAGTAATGACATAAAAAATTAAAATAAAAAATACGGTAATTACACTACTAATCAACCCAAAAAAGGAAGAAAAAAGCCCTACTATCGCTCCCAATAAAAGGACTATACAAAAAGTAAATCCTTTGCTAACTCCTGCTAAATAATTGCTGTTTTTTATATTGTGAATTATATTAGCATGTATTTCCACTCCTGGAAAACTCCTAGAAAATGGAGTGGAACGAAGGTCCATTAAGCCAGCAGCAGAAGTTCCAAACAAAATTATTTTATCTTCAAATATTTCTTTTGGAACTCTTTTTTCTAACACCCAATAATATGGAATATACTGAAAAGAATACGCTGGACCAGTATAGTTTACCAGCATTCTTCCTTCTTTGTCAATGGGTATCTTTATATCCTTAAACTTGACATACTCACCAGAAAAAACTTCCACATCCTTCTTTTTTATACCCAATGCCACTCTAGCAATTTCTAAAGCAAAACAAGGATATACTTTTCCTTTATATGTGCTTACCAAACAAACATCTCTGGTAATACCATCATAGTTCGGCATGATATTAAAATAACCTAAACCACTGCTAACCTCCATTAAAGATAAAATTGGCAAAGAAGCATAATTATTTTTTAACAGGGTATTCTTTTTTTCCTTGCTTAGCGAATAAGAAAATTTATCAAATAATCTCTCCCTCCTACTATCCACAACATCCACAACCTCATCCTCACTGACAGACAAAGCTATAGAATGAATTACGTTTCCGGCACTTTTTGTGGCTTTACATAAGGCTATATCTTGAAATATATCTTTATCTCTTTCGCTAAAAAGAATATCAAATCCTATGGCCTTAGGTTTTCCTGAACTTATAAAGTTTATAGCTTTAGCATGGTATGAACGAGGCCATCCATAAAATTTACCTAATCTTTTTAGAGACTTTTCGTCAATATCAACAATAATTATATCTCCAAAAATGACTTCTTTTTTCTTGATAGGATGAACTTTCCCTCTTAATTTAAATCTTAAATCTAAAGTCTTAAATTCAAAATCTTCAAATATATAAATATGATCAGTTGCATAATAGACCAAGCTACTTACAACAAGGCTTAAGATTATTCCCCATATAATAAATATAATTCTTTTCATCTGCAAAGTTTTATCCGACTTTTTAATTAATCCACATAATGTGAACTTTTATGTTTATTCCACAAAAGGAAATTGAACTTATTTAAAGATAAACCTCCCTTTTTAGCTAAGGGAGGTTTATAATTTACTTAACTAATTTTTCTTACATCCTATAATTAAAAATCTATTCTGGTAGTTATAGACATGCTTCTCTGAGGGTTTAAATCTTTATCGTAAGTTAAAGAATAAGTATAAATCAAGCTTACGGGACCAGAAATACTATACCCAAATTTCCACTCTATATAAGTATTTGGTGTTTTAAGCTTTAAATGCTCAATATTATTTTGAGAATAAGAAGCTTCAGCTAGGGTTAGCTGAGGTATTATTCTTTTAATTAACTTTATTCTTGCTGATAGATTTGGATTAGTATAGCTATAATCCTCATAATTGGCACTCATAGAGATAATATTTAGAATATTTGAGGTAAACTCTGCATAATATCCTCTTTTTTCTGGCTTTCCGCTTGAAAGTAAGCTTTCTTTAGTTTTCCTTTCTATCTCATACAGATAATTAAAATAACCTGGAATAAAGTCACTATCCATAATTCTATATTCTGCTTTAAATATAGCTAATGGAATTCTGATCAGTAATCCTGGAGCAGCAATACCTGTTCCATGCTTATCTGTCTTGCTTTTTATCTTAGCTGCATCTGCATAAAGGATTATACTAAGTATTTTTCCTTCTTTTAAAGGTAGCTCGGTATCAATACCCATTATGGCAACATATTTATTATCCTCATTATCTGTTTCATCAGGATCCCTATCTAAACAAAATGTTCCCCCTACAGTAAGTTTATTTAACAAATAAGCCATCTCTTTGCCAGCTAATGGTCTAACATACGCCCTTACTCCATATATATTAACCTTCCTTAAACTATCCACCATACCTTCTATTCCATAAATCTTTCTATCTACCCCTAATTCAATTCCTTTTTTTCTTTCATTAGGATAATTTATTAAATTAGAGTAGTTGTTCATAATCATTCCATGACCTAATGTAACTCCATTTAACCCACCCAATTTTACATAGAAAGGATCTTTTTTTTGCCCATAGCGAACATAGATTGTCTTTTCTATAATATCAGAAAATTCATCCCAATCTTCTTTTCTTATTTTATTATTCTCATCAATTAGTACAAAAGCATCCAAACTAACTCCTACCTTACCAATACTAAACTCAGGTTGAAAAGATACTCTTTGATATAATTTCCCATCAACTACTTCTGTTCCAAATTCAGCAGCTAAATTAACATTCTTTCTCCAGGCAGGCTTTTCTTTTTTCTTTAGCTCCTCTGGTACCTCTGCTGGCTTTTCTGCTATTTCTTCTTTCTTTGCTTCTTTCTTTTCAATTCTTTTCTCTATTATACCGAACTTCATCAACTCTTCTTCTGTAAGTTCTCTAGGTAAAGTTGGCTTTTTATTTAAACCAACCATAGTGATCTGATTTTTATTTAAAACAACTTTTTCCATAAATACCGTATCATGTACCTCTACCTCTCCCTCTGCACATATTACTCTGGTAACTTTATCTATACTCACAATCACTATAAAGTCTGTACCTCTAATACCAGCTACAGCAGATACGGTTTCTATATGATACTGCCCACGTCGCTCTTTAAGTCCCTTAATGTGGGATCTTACTTCCCCCAACCATATTTTTAAAGTAGCCGCCCAACTATCTTCTTTTTCATCCTTTTCTAGCAACGAAAGAACTATATGAGTGTTAGCTTTAATAGTTACTTTATCTTCACTATTTAAGGTTATTACCCCCTGTGAGTCAAATCCAGTGCATATTTCATCTGAGGAATTTAGAATCATATTCAGCTTTGCATTAACCCATTTATTTGTCTTTGCTCTTTTTACTTTCACCGAACCAGCTAAAAAACTAATCTTGGCAGGTATAGAAGGTTTAACAACTTTTGTTATTTCTTTAGCTTCTTTTTCCTTAATAGTTCTCTCTTCTTTAGCCTTGGGTCTCTCTTCTAGCCTTTCTACAGATTTAGCTTTCTTGTCCTCAGAAGCTCTTTCTTTTTCCAAAGGTTTTATTTTTTCTATTTTTTTCATTTCTTTAGGCTCAGCAATTTCTTGTTTTTTTATCTCTTCAATTTTTTTAGTTTCAATTTCTTTTGGCTCCACCGCCTTTTTCTTTTCTATCTCTTTTTCCTTCTCTTCCATCAACATTTCTTCTGTTATCTTAATACTCTCTTTATCTATTTTTTCTTCTTGAGCAACTCCTAAATTAAATCCAAAAACAAGCACAAAAATCACTATAATAGTCATCATAATTCTACTTGAAATATTATTCACTTAAAACCTCCTTTTATCTATTATCGGTTTTACAACAATTATTATATAGTATGCTAGTATGCACTTTCTTTTTTATAATGTCAATACAATACTTATTTACTTTTTTCTATTTTTCTAAAGAATTTATCTCTTATTTATGGTTATTATATAGCTGATAATGTTCTATAATAAAACCGATATTCTCACACGAACAACCACAAAGCATGGAAATTCGATGTAAAAACTTATTTGAAAGAATCTAAAGTCAACCAATCTAAAGAAAACAATAACTTTTATAGATTTAGTATGCTTTGTATCAAATTCAGATTAAGTCATTCTATACTATTTACAGTAATTCCATTTTTAATTAACAAGGCACTACAAACACCTACTTCCTCCTTTAGTTTACCATTAAATGCACCATTATATATTCTTTTGCATCCACAAGAAGGGCTTTTGGACTTAAAAAATACTTCTTCTACCTTTAGTATTTGTGCTATTCTTAAAACTTTTTGAGCACCTAGAATAAAATTATCACTAACATCAACACCTTTAGTGTTTATTACTCTTGCCAACCCTATCAAAACATCATATCCGTCACCATTTACAATTTCCGCTGGTTTTCTTGGGGTTGGAAGTTCTCCTAATTGTTCAGGACAAACTGGAATAGCTTTATTCCTAGATACCAATGTAATTATATTTTCGTTTTTACAACCCTTTCCATCATAACGACAATTTATCCCAACTAAACAAGCACTTACTAATATCATTATCTTTTACTTACAATTTACTGTTAGATTTATTATATAAGAATTCATCCCTTTAAAATTAACACATTAAGCTTAATTTTAAATAAACATCCAATAACTATATTTAAGAATCATTGAATCATTACGCTAAAGCATAAAATATAGAAGCACTACGAACTTGTTTATTATATTTTATCACATAATCTATTCCTTTTTCAAGCTTCAATTTTTTCAATAAATTTAAATCCTTGACCATAAATATCCTTTCTTTTATTCATTAGCTCTGCTTCTTTTCTTAATCCTAACTCCAAAAGCACATGATACGATATCCACTCACAAAATCCTTCTCTTAAGCTAATATCTTGCTTTGCAGGAGTGTTTTCTGCTTGCCAAGCATGAGCATATTCATGTGAAAGCACGCTTATGGCTAACGATTTAGGTAGATTGCTAAGTAAGTAAATATCAAATTTATGATTTATTCTGTTAAATAGTCCTAATACATTTTCATCTTTATCTTTCTGAATATTTTTTATTGTTTGCTTGTTTACCAACTTTAACTTTGAAGAACAATTTACTTTCATTTTAAATTTTCTTAGTATTATATTCTCTACAGATTCTAATATTTCCTCAGCTACTTCTGAATCTGTAATTGCTGTTTCATGACAGCTTTTACATATCAATCTTTTATCACTTAGTTTTACATAGTTTATCTTTAAGGGAATGCCACAAACATCACAATGGTCTTCCTTTTCATGACAATAAATACAATAATGCCCTTCGGCTCTTCCGTATTGCCAATATTTTTCTAAAATAGGCCTCTTGCAACACTTGCATATGGGTAACATTTTTAGACATTTTGGACATATTTTCTTTCCATTCAATTCCAAATAATTACTATCTAAAGGTATACTACATAGTGCACAATGTTTTGTCCTTGTGTAACAAGAATCACAATAATACTTATTGCTATTTTTTATCGTCCAATACCTTCCTATAATTAATTTTTTACAGATAAGACAAGATTTAGCTTTCTTAGCACAATCTATGCAATACTTTTCATTATTAATCAAAACCCATCTTTTAATAGTTAAATTACAAGCCTTACATTTAGGATTATTTTCCAAACAATCTTTACAAAGTATAATTCGCTTTTCTTTGTATATTACATATTCTCCAATAATAATTTTTTTGCAGTAGCTACATGTCTTTAGTTGTTGCAAGCATAACAAGCATATTTTTTTATCTTCTATCTGTTTAAACTTCTTTATAGGAATCTTACAAAAAGCACATTTTGGTAACTTATAGTTGCAATCCAAACACGCTATTAAACTATTATCGTATATAAAATATTTGCCAATTATCTCTTTTTGACAAAAATTACATTTCATCTTTATTTAATTTACCTTTCCAAATCTACTTTATAAATTGTTATGCATAATAAAAAAGCAGGGTTTCGAACCCTGCTTTTTTATGGCCATCATTAATTAGGCATAAAAATCAATATTGCCACCAATGCCTTCCATCGTAGCATTTAACATTCTTATCATTGCTTGTTCTGGCATTTCTACTGCTTTTTGAAGCATCAGGGCACTTGCTACTGCCATTGTACTATCCATAGATGCCAAAGAACTTCCACTAACAGCACCTACCATAAGCACCTCCCTGTATCTCTACCTATTATTTAGAATAGCATATTAAACCAATTTTGTCAATTGCATTCAAAAGTAATTAGATAATAGGTATACGATATTAGCTAACAAATGATAAAATTACTTACAACCGGTACTTTTTATAATAACTTTCTTATTAATCTAAAATTTTAATCTAAAATTGTCAGGAGATTTAAATTCTTAATTATACATCTTTTAATATTACATCTTGTGCTTTTTCACTTAACTCTTGAATTATCTTTATATTTTCCTGGTTTAAAAACAAATTCGGATTTAGGTTTTTTGCCTCCTTAATCCATTTTATTCCAAATTCAAAATTATTCATTTTAAAAAAATAAATTCCCATATTAAAAAAAGCTCTTTCATTAGATATTTCAGTATTATTATCTTTCTTATTTGTTGCTATTAACCATATTTCTGGAGGAATATTTTCATGTTCCTTGTAAAAACACTTTATAATATTTATACCTTCATTGTCCGCCAAGCATTTCAAAGATTCTATATCATTAAACTTATAAGCATGTTTTGGACCTATGTTATCTTCTACAGGAACGATAATAAAAAACAATCCTCCATTTCGAAGAATTCTTCCAAATTCTCTTAGAACTGTCCTTGGAGCATAAGAATGCTCGAGTGTATGGCGGCAGAATATAACTTCAAAAGATTCTTTTTTATATAGATTCAATTATCCAAGGAGTCTCAGAAATATCTTTCGCCTCTCCAACCCCTGCCCCAATATTCTGATGCCAATAATAAGTCTTTCTATCCTTATAAACTCTTTTATTATCTTTAACTACAGCAATCTTATCTATTTTAACTACATCTTTTAGATATTTATCTATGCTCACTAAACTTTCCTTTCATATAAATAAACTAATTTATTCATCAAACTTAAACACTTATTTTATATCTTTTCTATTATATCGCCAACTATCTTATCATCTAAATCCCTTAAAACTTCAATATTTTCAGTATTTGACAACAGTTGTGGATTTAATTCTTGTGCTTTTTTAATATGTTTAATGGCGTTATCTGCTTCTGATATCTTGGCATAATTAATCCCCATATAAAAAAATGCCTTCTCGTTAGGAATCTCAGCAATGCTTTGCTGATAATATCTTATGGCATCTTTATAAGCGTTTCTTGCGCTAAATATTGAAGCAATGTTGTTAAAAGCTAAAGCTTTTCCTACCTCTTTTGATATATTATTCCATTCAATAGTCGGAAAAAGTTCCTTCAAGGTAAATATTTTTAACATCCTTCGCAAAACTTCTGCATCATCATAAAGAGCTTGAATTTTATATTTTTCGCCCCAAGAAGTACTACCTTCATGCATTCGCCACATATAAACTGGAACATCAATAGACCCTCTGCAAAATAAACATAATTCTCAAAAAATAGAATATTTTCCTAAAAGGAACTAAAAGAAACTCAAACATTCAAGATT
>JASEGW010000064.1 GCA_030017825.1 bacterium
CACAAGGCGTCTTGTCGCTACTCTAATAGTGTGAGCAACGCTGCCTAATTCATTAGGCGTGATGAAAGGGAAAAGGGAGACTAACCTCCCTTTTCCCTAAGAAAAAATATAATTAGAGAATAAGTTAAATTTATGATTTAAATATTATGATTTAAATAAGAAAAAACAAAAAAACTAAAAAAAGTTGAAAAAGAAAAAGAAAAGTGCTATTTTTAAATTAAATAAAATGTAATATTTACCTTAGGCAAGGGAGGGACTTAAGGTGGCAAATCAGGGAAGAACGATAAAAGGCTTATTAGATACAATAGAATTATTGTGTTTAATAAGCCTTTTTTTGTTTAAACTTATATTTAAATCGAACTCAGGTTAAAAATAGGAAACAAGAAAAAAGAATTTTATATTTAGAGAATCTTAGGAGGTTTTATAGAGTAACACATAATTGTGGTATGGTGAATTATTATGAGAATACGACAAAATATTACTGGATTAATTGCTTATAGATTGTTAGGCAATAACGTAACAAGAATGGGTAAAAGTTTAGAAAAGCTATCTGCTGGTTATCGAATTATTAGAGCTAGTGACGACGCTGCTGGTTTAGCAGTATCCGAAAAGATGAGAACCCAAGTAAAAGGTTTAGAACAAGGTAATAAAAATGCTTTAGACGCTGTTTCTTTAGTGCAAACTGCAGAAGCTGGTATGCATGAGATTCACTCTATGCTCCAAAGATTAAGAACACTATCTGTTCAATCATCTAACGCTACTTATACTAGTACAGATAGAAGTCTAATGCAGACAGAGGTAAATCAGCTTTTAGAAGAAATTGATAGATTGGCTAGTTCTACGCAATTTAATGAGCAAAAAGTTTTAAAAAATGGTGAGAGTCTTAGATTTCATGTAGGGGCTAATAAAAATGAAGTTATGACTACTACTATACCAGTTGTAGGAACGTCGCAGCTTAGCATAAAAGGTCTTTCTATTTCCACTATGACTAAAGCTGAAACATCAATTTCTTCATTGTCAAATGCTATTAATTCTATTTCAGAACAACGCTCTAATTTAGGAGCGGTTCAGAATAGATTAGAACATACTTTAAATGCAACTTCTATAGCTATGGAAAATATGGTAGCTAGTGAGGCTCGGGTTAGAGACTTAGATATAGCTAAGGAAATGATGGAATATACTAAAACGATGATATTAATTCAAATAGGGATGGCCATGTTATCCCAAGCTAATCAAAATCCTAAGATGGTGTTAAGTTTATTATAGATAGTTAGAGAACAGAAGACAAAGGTCAGAAGTTAAAAAACAGAGGTAGAATATTTGATAGATGATCTTCTTTAAGATGGCAGGCTTAGAGAAGGTTAAGTAAAAAGGAGCATGAGAGTAATGAGTGTCGAAATGAAACGATTAACAATGTTTGTCAATAGATATATGGCAAACAATGTTAAAAATATGGAAGATAGTATGAATAAATTAGCTTCTGGCTATAAAATAACCAAAGCAGGTGATGACCCAGCAAGATTAGCAGTCTCTGAGAAACAACGAACTCAATATTATGGACTAAGACAGGCTTTAGAAAATTCTTTACATGGTTTATCAATGATGGAAGTTGCTGAAGGAGGACTGTCAGAAATACATAATATGCTTCAGAGGATGAGACTTCTATCAGTGCAAGCTGCTTCAGATACTTTTACTAGCAGGGATCGAAGATTGATTCAAACTGAAGTAGATTCTTTAATAGAGGGTATTGATCAGATAGCAAGTAGCACTATTTATAATGGAATGAGGGTGCTAAAAGATTTTTCTGCGGAAGGTAGTATTTCTTTTCATTTAGGAGCTAATAAGGATGAGATAAAAAGTTTTAGTATTGACACTGTAAGCACACAGGAATTAGGCGTAAAAAATGTTTCTTTAGAGACCAGAGCTGGTTCTGAAGAAGCTATTAGCTCAATAAGTAATGCTATAAATAATCTTTCTAAAACTCGGGCAAACATTGGAGCTACAATACATACTTTAGAACCTTCTCTTAATCCTATAGCTTATTCTATGGAAAAACAAGTGGAATCAGAGACTCAATATCGTGATGCTGATATAGCAAAGGAGATGATGGATTTTACTAAGAATCAGATTCTTTTAAATTCTTCTGTAAACATATTTTCTAAAGTTAATGATATGAGGAGGAGGATAGTAGATCTGATTAGTTAATCTTAAAAAAGATATAATCTATAAATGGAATTTAGCTAATTTTGCTCCATACACAATATACGGTTCTAAGTTGTAAGTTTCTTTGATTTACTCAGAATTTAGAACTTATTATTTATAACATAATTTAGTGTTTTTACTTCCTATTAACAAAAGTTCTCTATTTCTATTAAGACCTTTTAATTAACAAGGAGTATATGTGAGAAAAACAATGAAAATCTTGACTAGAAAGTAAACTAGATAAAGATAGTTACTTTTGATGTTATTTATAAGTAAAAACAAAAGAAAAAGTTTTAAAGGAGGAGTAAAAGTAAAAGTGAGAATAACTACTAATGTAATAGGGATGCAGCTTGTAAGGCAGTTAAATTTAGTTAATTCCGAAGTAGGTAAAAGATTAGAGAGAATTTCAAGTGGTTATAGAATTAATAGTGCTTCTGACGATGCGGCTTGCTTAGGAATCTCAGAACATATGAGAACCCAAATTAAAGGATTGGAGCAAGGTTATAAAAATTCCCAGGATACCATTTCCCTCTTAGAAGTAGCAGAGGGTGGCATGCAAGAGATTCATACTATTTTGCATCGTTTGCGAAAATTAGCTATTACTTCGGCAAATGATACATTAATTAGTAAAGATCGAAAATTAATTCAAAATGAAGTAGATGAATTATTAAATGAAGTAGATCGTCTTTCTAGTGCTACTAATTTTAATACCAGGCAAGTTTTAAGGGACTATAGCGGAGAAAGGATGAGTTTTCATTTAGGAGCTAATAAAGATGAAGTATTAAGATTAAAAATTGATCCAATAAGTTGTATTGACTTGGGGATAAATTCTTTAAAGTCAGAAGGAGTAACTACTAGAGCAAATGCTGAGGAAGCAATTGGAGAATTAAGTGATGCCATAATGAAAGTTTCTAAGCAAAGAGTAGATATTGGAGCTATTCAAAATGTTTTAGGTCCTAATATGAACCCTATTATGGTTTCCAGAGAATCACAAATGAGAAGCGAATCTATTTTAAGAGATGCGAAATTTTCTGATGAAACTATGGCTTTAACCAAAGACTTGATTTTACAAGATTTTACTAATGCTATGTGTGCTCAAGCAAACACTAATCCAAAGTCTATTTTGCAAATTTTAACTTGATAGTACAAAAATTCTTTTTTAGACTTAGACTTTTTTAGACTTAGACATAGTTAACCTGAATTCGACATAAAATATGTTCCTTTATTTTAAGTTTAAGAATTAATATTTCTATTAGTCAAAAACTCATAAAATAAGAATAAATATAGTGCGAGACTTTAGCCTTGCCATCTCTCAAACTGAAATTATCTAAATCCCTAAGCGAGCTTAAAGGCTTGCATTACGATCTCTCTTTATTTATTCATAATATTATTAATATTTTTAAGAATATTTCCTTGAAAAATTAAAGTTTTTGGTGTATTTTGCCGATAATATATATAGAAAAGGGTAATTGTATATAAATTCGATGCTATCGAAGTTTCAATGGAGGGGATGGTTATGATTAGCATGGATGCAATACAACCAGTTAATGAAACAAATTTACCTGAAAAGATAACAGAGAAGGCAGAAGTAAAAGATAAGTTAGAGGGAGAGAAAGATGTCGAGACTTTAGAAGAAACTGTTAAGCTTCTTAATAAGACTTCTATAGTGTATGATCGAGGTTTGAATTTTGCTATCCACGAAGAAACTAATAGAATTATGGTAAGAGTAATTGACATGGAAACAGAAGAAGTAATTAGAGAAGTTCCTAAAGAAGAAATTTTAGATCTTATAGCAGAAATATATCAGCTAAGCGGTATATCCTTTAATAAAGTAGCTTAATTTTAAAGGAAGGAAGGTATTTTCTATGCCCCAATCATTTATGGGTATTGGTTCAGGTTTTAATATATCAGGCATGATCGATGCCTTAATGGGTATTGAGAGAAGACCTATAATAAAATGGCAAGATCAACAATTGCAAATCGAAAAGAAAAAAGATGCTTGGCGGGATGTAAATAGTAGATTAAAGAGTTTAAGGGACAAAACAGATACTTTTATTGGAGAACTAGTTGGAGAAACTATGTGGAGTCAAGCTAAAGCTACTTCTGCTGATGAGAGCATAGTTAAAGTTACCCCTGGAAGCGATGTGGCTACAGGTGTCTACGACCTTAGAATAAGAAGGTTAGCTACGGCTGCCAAAAGCAAAAGCTCATCAGATTTAAATACTAAGTATGCTGCAAAAAGTAGTGGCGAGGTAAGAGCAGGTTTGGATAAAAAAATAGATGTAAAAAAGAATTTTGCTGAGGCTGGTTTTGATACCACTCCTGATGGTACTATAACTGTTTCTATAGCAAACACATCTAACACTTGGACTTCAAATAGTTTAAGCAGCTATAGCACGGTGCAGGATTTTATAGATGCTGCTAGCGCAAATTCTTTTATGAATATGCGCTATGATGAAAGCTCAGATAGATTTATTATTGAAAAAACATCCACTGATACAAATGGATTGGTTTTAAGTCAAAGCGGAACCAATGGTTTCTTAACAGAAGTAAATATTGCTGCTGGAACTTATAACAGCAGTACTGCAGCAAATAATAAGACTGGTATTGATGTTAGTGCAAAGCTTTATAAAGCAAATTTTAATAACATGATAGCCGAAGCTGCTTCAGGTTCTTTTAAGATTAATGGAGTAGAATTTTCCTGGGATGCTGATGTAGATACTTTAAATGGCTTATTAGGAAAGATAAATCGTAGCGATGCAGGGGTAACTGCTTTTTATGATGAAGATTTTGATAAAGTGATGGTTACTACTAAGGAGATGGGAGCTAGTACAATTGAAATAAGCGATGTTACGGGAACCTTTGCTTTAGGCACGTTACTCTTACCCAACAGAGGAGATGCAGGAGAGAAAGCTCAATTTACCATCAATTCTGCTGATGATGCAGATCAAATCGAAAAGGATACTAATACCTTTACTATTGGGGGAGTAGCTTATGATTTAAAAAAGATTAGCAAAGATATTGATGAGAATGCTGCAGATCCTTATACAAGTGCCCAACCTACAAAGATTACTGTAGTTAGAGACGAAGAAGGAATTTACAATAAAATAGGAGAATTTGTAAAGCAATTTAATAGCACCATGGAATTTTTAGCTGTTACTAGTAAAAATAGTGATAAAGAATCAGAAAGAGGATTTCTTGCAGGAGACAGTACAGTATACTCTTTTTCTGATAGGTTGCTTAATTATGTTACTAAAAGATATTCTGAATTGAATCAGGATAAATATGATGAGCTTTCTGAAATTGGAATAACTACGAAAAAGTATGTACGAGGTAAGGCTCCACAATTAGAAATTGAAGAGAATAAGCTAAAAGAAGCTATTAGAAATAATCCTACAAAAGTACAAAACTTATTTGCTAAAGATACTGATGATGATTTAAAAAAAGACGTAGGTGTGGCTGTTAGTATAGTTGATTACCTAAAGCCTTTAACTACGTTTGGAGGATCATTAGAAAATCGGGTTAGAGTTGAAACAGATATAATACAAGATTTAAAAGATCGAATAACAAAATTTGAAAAGAATTTAACCGTTGTTGAAGAAAGGTATAAAAGAAACTTTGGGAAGATGGACCGAGCTTATGCTTTTATGAACAATCAAATGGGTATGCTTTTTGGATCCATGCCAAGGTCAAGGTATAGATAGTAAATAAATATAGACAAAGTAGAAAGTTTTTGATATAATACCCCTAAAAGGGGTATTTTTTTTAGGATATTTAGTCTAATATTATAGTGGAATTAATTCCTTTTTGGAACGTGAGTAAGCGCAGATTTTTAAGATTAAAAAATAAGAAGTAAAATTAATATCTGTTTTTAATCTTCGAAAATTTGTGTTTAATTATTTTGGGTTTTCTTTTCTGCAGTGTGAAGTTTGCTAAAGGCAATAAATTCATAATTATTCTAGTTTTGGATTTAAATATTAGTGAGGTAAGCAAATGGAAATAATTCTAAATGGACAAAATTTAGACTTTGAATTGGAAAACGAAAAGACTCTTAGTGAAGTCTTATTAGCCATTGGCAAGTGGACAGCAGAAACTAATTCAGAGGTTATTACAAGTATTAGGTTGAATGAGGGCGAGGAGATTCTTCCCGAAGAAGGTTTTAAGTCTAAAAAACCTTTAAAAGAAATAAATAAAGTTGAGCTAGAAACAGTAAGAATAGTGGAGCTTTCTATAGATGGCTTAATTGAGCTTTTAGATTATTTTCCTCAGCTTAAAAGTATGATAAAGAAAACTCTAAAAGCGATAGAAAAGAAAGATGAAAAAAAATTAAAAAATTTAGTGGAAAAGATTATTAACGATGTAGACTGGGCATATGCTCTTATTGAAGATATTTACGAATCTATGCAAGTGGAAGAAAAAACTATATTTTTAGAAGAGAAAGCAGTAAAAAAAGAAAAAGAAATATTAAATAATATTAAACAAGAATTAATAGAATTATTAGCAAAGAATAAAACAGAGGAATTAGGAAATTTATTAAAAGAGCAATTATATTTTCATATCGATGAGTGGTTAAAGCTTTTTCCAAAATTAATAGAGTGCTTTAGAAATATAAAGGGGAAAGAGGTAGATTCTAAGGCATTATTTGAGGAGATAGAAGAAATAAAGAAATTTAAAAACAGATTAAATGCTTTGTCTAGCAATTTAGTAAATGTTTCGGTGAAGATGCAAACTGGCGATGATATAAAAGCCATGGAAATGTTTCAAGGGGATATTACTATTTTAGAGGATTTAATTAGCTTAGTTCAGAATATACAAAGATGTTTTAATTTAAACTATTCTAATATTAAGGTTAATGATAAATCTATAGAAGAAGAAATATTAACCCTAAAAAATATGTTAGGGGAAATTATTATGGCTTTTGAAAATAATGATATAGTTATGTTATGTGATTTATTGGAATACGAATTGTCTCCTTTATCTGAGAGCTGGTTAGACATACTAAATAAGTTGGAAGAAGAAATTAAAAGCTGTCTTAATTAAAAAAATAGTATTTTTTGCTTGCAATATTTTCCTATATGTGATATATTTTTAATATAAAAGATAAAGATCCCTGCTATGTTAGTGATGTATGAGAAATATATTGAGCCAACATCAACTATTAGGGAATTCTTATTTTAGATGTGGTTTGCAAACTACAATAGTAGATATGTAGAAGCAGTAAAGCATCTAAATGAGTCTACCGTATTTAGTATAGGGTTCAATACAATCATATAACACGGCTTGGCGGGGATTATATATATTTAAAGCAAGCTAAAGGAGAAGAGTTATCTTCTCCTTTTTTTGTATACATTTATAAAAGGCTCCAAATAAAACTGATTAATCTTTGCAGCTATGGCAGTCATTAAACAGAACTGGCCATTTTTCTGTGTAAGGGTTTGCTCTCCGTTATGTGGTTTTAGCTATACAAAATCGCAAAAGTAAAGCTAAACATATGAGTGAAGCTGAATTTACATTACAAAATCTATCGCAGGCGATAAGTTTGTGTGGCTATTTTTACTTAATGAGGACTAAGATAACTTGAGTTCGATTTAAACTTAAAATATAAGGAATATATTCTTATGTCGAACTCAGGTTAAATAAGTATTATGGGTATATTTTCTCACACAGAAGTACAAAGCCTCAAAGAATTTAACTAATTTTGCGTTCTTTGTGGTTCTGCGTAAGATTTATTTTACTTAACAGTATAGGAGATTTTATGGAACAGAAGAAGAGTATTTTTGAAAAATTAAGGAAAGCTTTAACTCCAACTCGGGAAAGTATTTTTAAAAATATCTTAGGTAGGGGAGTAGTTTCCGAAAAGGAATTAGATGAATTAGAAGAATCTTTAATTCTATCTGATGTGGGAGTAAACGCTACTTCTAATCTTATGGGTTTTTTAAG
>JASEGW010000065.1 GCA_030017825.1 bacterium
TTGGATGAACGCCTTAAGATAAGCAGTTATCGGAAAGCCGTGTGAGGGAAAACCTTACGCACCTGTCTGCGTGCATGCACAGGCAGGCGGTTTGATGATGGGATGCTGGAAACAGGGTATGGTTGAGATATTGTGACACTCCCAGAGGAAATGGGGAGAAACAGGGAATACAAACTTCGACCTGTAGCCACTACGCCAGTGTTCTACTCTACTTAATGCTCAGAAATACTAATTTTTAAGCTTAGGTTTATGCTGAATAGTTACGCAGAGATATTCTTAAAAGAAATTTTCAAAAAATATAAATTTAAAAAATTGATACTTAAAGAGTGAAACAGAAAGATGGAGCTAAGAAATTGCAGAAAATGCAGGAAACTTTTTATTAGTATTTCTGAAAGAAATATATGTCAAGAATGCTGTGAAAAAAAAGAAAAGAATTATGATAGGATTTTAGAATATTTGAATAAAAATCCAAATGCTTCTGTTGAAGATATATGCGAAGCTACTAAAACTACCAAAAATAATGTAGCAGAATTAGTAAAGAATGAAAAAATAGCTTTAACTGTATCATTTGAATATAAATGTGAAATTTGTGGAAAAAAAATTAAAATGGGAAAAGCATGCCCTGAATGCAAAAAAAAGGTATCTAATGAACTTAATAAAGCTATTGATAAAGTAAAAAAAGAAGAAGGGGAGGCTAAGGCTAGAGATTTAGCGACTAAATTTGCTTTGAATTTAAGGGATAAGCAAAAAGGAAGAAGATAAGAAGAGCAAATAGCATTGTTATTTTTTCTTTTCGTCTTCTTTTTTAACTTCTTTAGCTGGTTCTTTCTCTTCTTTTACTTTTTTCTTATAATCTTCACTACGATATTCAGTGGTATAGAATCCTGGGCCTTTGAAAACAAAATTAACATTTTTACTAATTAATCTTTTAGCTTTGCTACTACAAGAAGGACAATTGGCTACTGGTTCAGAGAGAATATTTTGTAATTCCTCAAAAAGATTACCACAATAGTTGCAAGAATATTCGTATGTTGGCAATTTATTTAAACCCCTACAAAAAATTTATGTAAACTAATAATTAAAGTTTTATAACAAATATCTAAATTCTTGTCAAGGAATATTATTCTGAAAAAATTAACCATAGAAATCACAGAGAAATAAAAGATACCGAAAAAGAATTTCTTTTAAAATTTATTTTTTACTTGAAGATTCAAACCTGCTATTTACCACAATCTTATATCTTGATTTTATCTCTCGATACCAATCATCGAAAAAGCTATTCTTTTTATCTGTTAAGAGTCGAGATTGAATACTTTCTTTCTCTTTCTCGAAATCAGTTAAAGAGGGAAGAATTAGCTTTTCAAGTTTAATGATGTGGTATCCAAAAGATGATTTTATTACCTTACTTATGGAATTCTCTTTCAATGAGAAGGCTGCATCTGAAAAGTTTGGATCTATATCCCAACCCTTAACAATTTCTTTCCTTAAATTATTAATTTCATCTGGTTTAAGGTCGGAATAGTTTAGATTTTTAGGAATAATTCCTATATATCCTCCTTTGTTGCTACAAGGAGAATGGGAATATTTTTTGGCCATTTTTTCAAAATCAGCCTTCTTGCTCTGTAGTTTGTTCCAAACAAAAAGAGCTTTTTTATTGGCTATTTCTTCAGCCTCTTTAGAAAGAGATTTAATTATTTCTGTTTTAACTTCAGGTAAAGATTTGTATTCTTTTTCTTTTTTTCCGGTAAGTTTAATAATATGGTACCCAAATGTAGTTTTTACAATATTGCTTACTTGGTCAAGTTTTAGATTAAAGACTACTTCTTCAAATTCTGGTACCATAGCACCTTTGGCGAAATATCCTAAATCTCCTCCCTTATCTTTGCTGGGACACTGTGAAAATTTCTTGGCTAGATTAGCAAAATTGTCTCCTTTTTTAACTTTTTCTAAAATATTTGCAATAGTATCTTTTGCTTTTCTGCTTTCTGTTCTATTGGCTTTATGGCCAAGTTTAATGAGAATATGGCTTGCTTTTACTTGTGGAGAGTTTAGAAAATTATTCTTGTTTTTTTGGTAATAATCTTTAATTCTATCTTCTTCTAAGCATTTTTTAGGGTCAATTAAGATGTGATAGACTTTAGCCTTAATGTATTCTAATTGATAAAAACTTAACAATTCTTTTTGGCTAACCTTTACTTGGTCATTAACCAGGCTTTGTAATTTTTGAATCCTTAGAGTATTCTTAATTCTTTGTTCATGTTTATGCCACCAACTAGCCGGAGTATTTTTTACATAGGTGTTGTAAAGTTTGGTATCAAATTTTCCTTCTTTATCTAGGAAAGATTTCTTTATTTCATCAATTATTTCCTCGTTATTTACTTTAATCTTTTGCCTGTAAGCTTCATTTAAAAGAATATGATCACGAATCATCTGTTCTACAATAGCTTTTTCTAACTTGGGAAGCATATTTTGGTTGAAATTATCTTTGTATAAGTTACGGTAAAAACTAATATATTGTTGGTACAAATCGTTAAACTCATTGGGAGACAAACTTATATTGTTAATAGAGGCTATAATAGGCTCAGGCGATTTTTGATAGGTTTTCATTCCCCATACAAAGAATATAGAGCCTACAAAAGCAATAATTATAAACCACAGAATAATTTTAGTTTTTTTTCTTAAAGAGCGTAACATAAAAGTATCTTTTTTTAAGAATAAATGTGCTTTCAGATTTTAAGTGCTAATTTTATTGATTTTTAAAAGGAATAAAAGATTAGTATTAAGAGGTCAATATAGCCCTAATCTTAGTCTTTCATCTAAAATATTTCAATTAATTGTAATATTTGGAAATGATTAAGATAGGCTAAAATTATCTCGAAGCAGGTATTTTTCCTAAATCTTTTATGTCTTTTAATAATTATCCCTATTTCTATTCCATTTCACCCAAGGATCTAAATCTAATTCATCTTCTTTTAGTTTAGATTTTTTGTAATTTCCATCAGGGAAGATAATTATTTGTTCCATAGCTTTTACAACTTCGCACCATTCTTCATAAGAAACTTCTTGATAAGGTTTTTTTATTTCTTTATATGGTTTAGCTATTTCATACGGTCCTTTTTTCGATTTTTTAGTTTTTGCAATATCCTTCTTAAAAGGGATGTTAGTCACTTTTACCTTGTCTTCAAATACATTTATTTGGGTTGAAGTATTTTTTAACTACTTTAGCGTTAAATATAGTTCCACGGATTCCTGCTATCGCAACAGGAGTTTTTATATCAATTCTAACCTCTCTATCTAATAATTTAATAGTTTTAATCCAAATATTTCCCAATCAAAGGAAAAATATACTGCTTTCCTTGTTTTCATCTTTTGTAATTTTTGATACTTCTATGGTAGTTAACTCTGATATGCGTACAAAAGAAGAGTCTGAAATAGAAATTTCTGCTAACGAGTCTTCAAGGGTTTTAATCTTGTCATGCTTAGAAAGCTAAGAAAAAGATATAAATAGAAAGCAAATTAGAAAGAAACTAATAATTTTATCCATAGATATAATCTCAAACAATAAGAATAGATTAATTTTATAGAACACAGGTTAATAAAAATAATTTTCAAAAGCCAAAAAAATATTAGAAGATAGACGTCAAGTATCAGATTTTTTTGCCTTCTGTTTTCTGATTTAATTGCGTCTAAAAAAGAATTTTCCAAACAAGCTCAAAATAACATAAAATAGTATAATTTGCAAGTAATTTTATACAGAAGGCAGTATAATTTGTATTGAAATAAATACTTAGTTTTGTTATTATTTTAATTGAGGTGTAAGATGATTTATAGAAGAAGAAAAATAAAGAAAAAATTAATTTTATTAGCAGATTTATTAGCGGAAAAGAAAAATAGATATATTCCAATAGTAACCATAGTAGTATTTATAGGACTATTGACGTACTTATACCTTAACTATGGATACAACGAAAACATAGACAATATTAAAAAAGATTTGGAAAAAAATCCTACAAACATTGAAAATTGCATTAGGTTAGGGAACTACTATTATAAAAAAGCTATAAATGGAAAAGATAGAAAAAAAAATATGCTATATTATGATGAAATAATTAAATACTATTGCAAGGCTATAGTTCTTGATAAGGAGGAAGTAATTGATCCAGCCATATATTCCCGATTAGGAATAGTTTATTTTAAAAAAAGTGTGGAATCTAAGGGAAACTATTACTATTCAGAAGCTCTTCAGGAGCTAGAGGAAGCTATAGATAGAGGCTATAATAGCTATGAGACGTACTTATATTTAGGACATATCTTCTTTAAAGATGGTCGTTACGATAAAGCTATTTTAAATTACAAGAATGCTCTAAATATAAAGGAAAACGATATAAAGGTTTTATTTAATATAGCTTGGTCGTATAAAGCAAAAGGTGATTATAAAGTTGCTGAAGAAGAATTTAAGAAAATCTTAAAGCAAAAATCTATTTCTAGAAAAATAAAGTTAAATACTTATTTAGGATTAGGTGAAGTCTGCTATTATAACAATTTAGATAAAGAAGCCTTAAAATACTGCAAAAAGGCTATTGAAATTGATAAAGACTCAAGCCAAGCAAAATATTGGTTAGGAAAAGTGTATTTAAAAATGGGAAAGTCTAAAGAAGCAAAAAAAGAATGGAAAAAAATTATCAGTATCGACCCAAAGGGTAAGTAAAGTCCAAGAGAACTAAAGATAATGAGAGGAAATTAATACTTCATGTTAATTTAAAAATGTTTTTGCAAAGAATTAAATATTATAAATTATAAATTTACTTAATACTCAAAAACATTAATCTTTAGACTTAGATGTTACCGAATTGGTTGACAAATACATATTAGCTATTCAGGTTGATTATTTAGATGGAATCTTAATCTTTAATGTAAAACTTGATCTGTTTCTGGTTTGTGTATTTTTAATTAGCCTATACAAAGGAATATTTTACGGGGAAATCAGTGGCTTTGTATTTGGTTTAATTGAAAATTCAATGTCAGGTTGTATTTTAGGAACCAACGCTCTTTCAAAGACTTTAGTGGGATATTTCGTTAATGTTTTTAAAATATTTTCAAATAAGAAAATTACCTCTTAAATTACTGCTTCTCTTTATCCTGTATTATTTCAATGCTTTTTTAGTAATCTTCATTAGTTTTTTTCTTGGTAAGATAGTTCTAAATATTTTTCGTTAAAATTTCAATTTAGCGAAGAAATATTAATCCTTAAACTTAAAATAAAGGAACATATTCTTATGTCAAACTCAGGTTAATAAGAAAATGTTTTTTGGGGTTCAATTTATACTCTTGTTATAAGTATTTTTGTTTTACAGGGAATGAAATTATTAAGCTGTAATTAGGGATAAAACCAAAAGCACTAGGAGTATGGTTTGAAGAAAAAAGAATACTACTCTTTATTAAATGAAGTTTATAAACCTGGTCGTTATTTAGGGAGAGAAGTTAATAGTATCAAGAAGAGATGCAATAGCGAAACTGTAAAGTTTGTTCTTGCCTTTCCAGACTTATATGAAATAGGCATGTCTCACCTTGGGTTACAAATTCTTTACAATATATTGAATAAGGAAAAAGATGTATTGGCAGAGCGGGTTTACATGCCAGATTTGGACTTTATTGAAAAATTAAGGAATAATAGAATTTCATTGTTTTCGTTAGAATCAAGAAGGGAAATAGCTAAGTTTGACATAGTTGGATTTAGCTTACAGAATGAGCTAAACTACACTAATGTTTTAGCAATGATAGAACTTTCTCATATTCCTATTTATGCTAAAGATCGTAAGAGCAATCATCCTTTGATAATCGCTGGTGGTCCGTGCGTGAGCAATCCAGAGCCTGTGGCTGAATTTTTTGATTTTATTTGTTTAGGTGAAGGGGAAGAGGTGATTTTAGAGATAGTAAATCTTTATAAAGAATATAAGAACTTAAAAAGAAAAGATCTACTTTGGAAATTTGCTCAAATTGAAGGAATTTATGTACCATGTTTTTATGAAGCAGTCAAAGAAAAGGAGGAAGTATTTGTTATTCCAAAATACAAGCAAATATCATCTAAGATTAAAAAGCGCAAGATAAAAGATCTAAATAAAGTAAAATACCCTATTGCCCAGTTAATTCCTTTAGTAGAAACAGTACACAATCGAGCAGTTTTAGAAATTGAAAGAGGATGCACTGGAGGATGTAGATTTTGTCACAGCGGAATGATAAATAGGCCAGTAAGAGGAAAGGATAAAGATAATATAATAAAAAATGTTTGGAAAATTATTAAAAATACTGGATTTAGAGAAATATCACTATTAGCCTTAAGTGTGACTGATTTTTGTGGAGCTATAGATTTACTAAAGGTTCTAATAGATAGTTTCAAAGAAAAAAAAATAACTGTTTCTTTTCCTTCTATGAGAGCAAATGAAAAAGTGTTAGAATTAGCTAAGGTTGCTTCTATTATAAAAAAAACAGGAATTACTATTGCTCCCGAAGCGGGAACAGACAGGATGCGCAAAATTATTAACAAAAAGATAACTAGAGAAGAAATAATAAATCTAACAAAAGAAGTATTTAAAATGGGATACCAGTCAATAAAGTTATATTTTATGATAGGACTTCCTTTTGAAAATGAGAAAGATATTGCGGGAATTATAGACTTGGTAAAAGAAATAAGGAGTTATGGAGGCAAAAAGAAAAGGATTAGAGTAAGCATTTCTTCTTTTATTCCAAAGCCACACACTCCTTTTCAGTGGGAAGGTCATAATACTATTCAAGAAATAAAAAGAAAACAGAAGATGCTAATCGAAAACACAAGAGGAAAGGGAATAGAGCTTTCTTGGCATCAATTAGAACAAAGTATAGTAGAAGCAGCATTAGCTAGAGGTGATCGTAAGATAGCTGCAGTAATTAAGAAAGCTTATAAATATGGTTGTTTTTATGATAGCTGGTCGGATAGATTTAATTATAAGCTGTGGGAAACTTCTTTTAAAGAAGAAGGATTAAGTTTAAGTAATTATGCTTTTAAGAAGATAGATTTTAAAAGCAAGCTTCCTTGGGACCACATTGATATGGGAGTAAATAAAAAATATTTAGTAAAAGAGTATTTGAAAGCTACTAAAGGCGAAGAAAGCAGCGATTGTCGTTATGGAAAATGTTTTAATTGCGGGGCTTGTGAAATAAAAGAGAAAAAAGATAGAATAAAGAATAAAAGAAGAACGATATGTAAGGATGCCAGTGTTTTAACAGGATTAAAAAGCCCTATGCACAAGGTGAGATTTAGATATCAGAAACTTAAAGACATGAAATTTCTATCTCAATTAGATGTTACCCGCATTATAAAGCAAATGTTGCAACTTGCAGAGCTTCCTATTGTTATTAAAGAAGGATTTAATCCTCAAATTAAAATATCTTTTGGAAGAGCACTTCCTTTGGGAATAGAAAGTATTTGCGAACATTATGATGTCTTTTTATGGGAAAGAATTGATTTGGATAGGGCAATTAATAAAATGAATAAGAAACTTCCTTTGGGGTTAAAGGTTTTAGATGGTCACTATATTTCATTAAAAGAAGAATCAATATTTTCAACTATGAATACGGGAATTTTTGAAATAGAAGTGAGCTTAAACAAGAAACTTAAAACGGTAGAAGATAGAATTAAAGAATATTACAATAACAGTCATAAGATATATTTTGAAAGAAGAAGTAAAAAAGTTTTGCTTTCTACTGTATTAAAAAGTATTGAGTTAAATAATAAGAAAGGTAATAAAAATATTGTAAATATGGTATTGAAGGATATATTTGATCCTAAGAAAATATTAGCTTATTTAGAGGAAGATATTAATGTGAAAAATGTTAGATGTGTAGAATATTTTAAGATGGAAGATTAGTGGGGTTAAAGATAAAGAATTGTGGGATAAAAAGATATTGTATGTGTTTAGGTATCAGCTATCAGCAGTCAAGGAAGAAAATATGGCTTACTTCAAAAGAAGGTAAGGGAACAGCATTTTTCTTTACAATACCAGAAAATGATGATAGATTATTAGACTTACTGCGAAATAACAGCAATAGATACAAAAAAGCTTATAGATGCCT
>JASEGW010000066.1 GCA_030017825.1 bacterium
AATAGGTAATATTTATTCTTTTAGTTGAATTTCTTATTTTGCAGAGGGTCTAATATAATAACTGTCTTATATTTTGAAGCTTGAGAGTTATTATTTCTTTGCGAAATTAAATTTGGCTTTCACATCAAACAGAGTTTCTTCTTTTATCTTTAACAACTAAATATTTTCCTAGTTTCAATTAAGGTTCAAAAATAATAATCCTTAAACGCAAATTTATACCAAATTTAGATTATATTAAAACTTGCAATTCCTTAATAATTAGTACAATAAAGTATTTTAAAATGCAAGTTTATATTTACATTAATAAAATTTTTAAATAAATTACCAAACCAAAATATTAATTGTAGGAGCTGGAGGTTTTGTTGGCGCATCGTTTCGGTATATGGTTAGTAGCTTAGTATATCGAATTGTATTAAAATCATGGTTTCCTTGCGGGACTTTAGTAGTTAATATAATAGGATGTTTTTTAATTAGTTTTCTTGGCAACCTTGCTGGAAGTAAAAAAATATTTGACTCAGAAGTGCATCTGTTGATTTTTATAGGTTTAATGGGTGGTTTTACTACTTATTCTGCTTTTTGTTACGAAACATTTATTTTGTTCGTAATGGGCAGTTATTGATTGCCCTATCTAATATTTTACTTCATTTGACTTTAGGAATTGGAGGGGTATGGCTAGGAAATATTTTATCTAAATTATGGTAAAATATTTTGTTGCTAATTGGAGGTTATATTTATGGCTGATAAGATTGATATTGCCATAATAGGAGCTGGAGTTATAGGACTTGCCGTAGCTGCTGAGATTGGTAGGGATGATAAAGATATCTTTATCTTAGAAAAAAATAGTAGTTTTGGCGAGGAAACTAGTAGTCGCAATAGTGAAGTTATCCATGCTGGTATTTATTATCCAAAAGATACTTTAAAAGCTGTAACTTGTGTAGAAGGAAATAAACTTCTTTATGAAATTTGTGAAAAAAATAATATCTTTTGCCAAAAAATTGGCAAACTAATTATAGCTACTTGTAACTCAGAAATAGAAAAATTAGAAGAGCTATTACAATATGGAAAAGAAAATGAAGCATTTGGCTTAAGTATTATATCGGAAAAAGAGATAAGAAAAATAGAACCAAAAATTAAAGCTAAAGCAGCTTTATATTCACCTTCGACAGGTATTATAGATACCCATGAACTAATGAAATATTTCTTGCAAAAAGCAGGGTCAAAAGGAGTAGAAATTTTATATGAGACAGAAGTAGTGGGCATTAAGAAAGTATCTTTAGGGTACGAAGTTAGAATTATAGAATCTGGTGAGGAAACTACTTTTATCTCAGAGAGAGTAATTAATTGTGCGGGTTTAAATAGTGATTTAGTGGCTCAAATGTTGGGAATTGATATAGAAAATTGTGGTTATACTCTAAAATATTGCAAAGGGACTTACTTTCAAGTATACAAGCCACATTCTATAAAGCATTTAATATATCCCGTTCCCAGCAAAATTAGTTTAGGTATTCATGTGGTTTTAGATAAGACAAGTCGCATACGACTTGGGCCTGATGCTGAGTATATTGAAAAGAAAATAAATTATGATGTAGATCTTTCCAAAAAAACTCTTTTTTATGATTCAGTAAAGAAATTTTTGCCTTTTATAGGTGAAGATGACTTAAGTCCAGATATGGCAGGAATTAGACCTAAGCTCCAAGGGCCTAAAGAAGATTTTAGAGATTTTATAATTAGAGATGAGAAAGATAAAGGTTATTCTGGGTTTATTAATCTTATAGGTATTGAGTCTCCTGGCCTTACAGCTTCACCAGCTATTGCTAAATATGTACAGAAATTAATAGAATAAGATTGATTAAAAGTATTTTTTAATATTAAGATAACTTATAAAAATAGTTTATAAGTTATCTTTTGTTTAATACTGTGTGACGAGTAAAAAAATCTATAATCCTAATTTAAATAGAAATAAATTCTATTTTCTTATGATTTTGATGTTTATATTTATATAGAACAACTTCTGTAATTGCAAATGATTTTATACAAAGTATAAGTTGTATAATTAATGGAGATAAGTATGGCTAACAAAGATAAAAAACCAAATGACCGAAAGCTTAAAGAAGTTATTAAATTATTATCTGAGCATAATTTAATAGAAATAGATATAAAAGAAGGAAAGGATAGGATAAGAGTAAAAAGAAATATAAAAAAGAACTTTACAACTAAAAAGGCAGGTATTGTTACAAAAAATACTCAACACAAAGAAAAAGAAGAGAAATATAAAGAGGTAAAGTCACCTTTAGTGGGCACAGTATACTGCGCTCCTTTTCCAGGAGCTATACCTTTTGTGGAAGAAGGAGGTTTTGTTAAAAAAGGGCAAACAGTAGCTATTGTTGAGGCTATGAAATTATTTAATGAAATAAAGTCAGAATTTGAGGGTAAAATTGCTAAAGTATTAATAAAAGAGGGTCAATCAGTAGAAGTTGACCAAACTCTTTTTTTAATAGAATAAAAAAGGAAGAAATTAAATTCTTCCTTTTTTATTTTTTGTTCCTATTATTAATGAAATAAAAATTATTAAAAGAAGTTACTCTTTATCAAGAGCTTCTTCTTCTGGAGATTCTTCGCCTACAGCTTTTTGTACTTCTTCAGCATTTTGAGTGTCTTTGTCAGTTGCTTTAGGAGCACAACTGCTAAAACTAATAGCAAGAGTGAAGACAAAACAAATTGTTAAAAGCAAGACTAGTAAATTTTGCATAAGTACCTTTTCTACTCCTTTCTTTAAAATATAAAATCTAAGACTATGTTAGACACCTTGTTTACACAAAATATTATACAAATGTATAAATATTTGTCAAGGTAAAAGTAAAATATGTCAAAGCAAAATAAAAATGTCCGCTTTTTACTAATATTTTTTCATTACATTAATAGTAGATGTTTCTGGTGTAAAATCTATTGGTAGATCATAAATATATGTTAACATTAGGTGTATAAGAATATTTCTTTAGCTTTCTTCTTTTTGTTTTATTTGATTGATTTAATATTTCTTTATATTTTAAAGATTTATAATTATGGGTTATAAGCATTTTACCATCTACCCTTTCTTCAACCATAACTTTCTTGGTTCTTTTGTATTTAAGGTGCAATCCTTGGATTCAAAAGTCCACAATGTTGATGAATTTTTAACTTGAAGTATTCAATATATTCTCGACTTCCCTCAAACAAAAAAAGCACTAGTTATTTCTAAAGATGTAGAAATGAAAATAAAGGAAGGAGAAGTATTGTTAAAAACAATTCCTCTTTGGAAGTTCTTGCACAATTTTTCTAATTATATTTGAACTAAATAAAACAATTTATAGATTTCTTATCAGATGACTCAGATGACATTGTTCCTGACATTACAAATTTAAATCTTAAGACTGTCCAGTAAGAGGTAATAGTAAGTGCTTTACCTGATAAAGAACAAATGGAAGTTTTTCCATCCTCATCAAATAACCAAGAAATTGAAATATTCGTGCTGTTAACGGTTCCACTACGATTATATGATTCATCTTCAGTTAAATCTATTATTGTAATGGCATTACTCTTCTTCTTCTTCTTCTTCTTCTTCTTCTTCTTCTTCTTCTTCTTCTTCTGATGAATCTTCTTCTTCTTCTTCTTCTTCAAAAGCTTCTTCTTCTGATGAATCTTCTTCTTCTTCTTCTTCAAAAGCTTCTTCTTCTGATGAATCTTCTTCTTCTGTTAAGATTTTTTTTGGACTTGCTGAGCTTTTATCCTTTTTATCTTTGTCGCAACCACTAAAGATCCCTAAAGATAGTATTAAGGAAAGAACTAATACAGGTAATAGAATAAATTCTTTTATTCTCATTATTTTACCTCCTTACTTTTCCTAATTTTACCCTTCCTCCAATGACTTTGTCAAGATATTTTTTCAGAATGTCAAGGCAAAATAAAAATGTCCGCTTTTTACTAATATTTCTTAATTATAGAATATTTTTCCAGGATTCATTATATTTGCAGGATCAAATAAATTTTTTATTTTCTTCATTAATTCCATTTCTGTTTCTTTAATTTCTAAATTTAAATATTTAGATTTGGTGTTTCCTATGCCATGCTCTCCAGATAATGTTCCTTCTATTTTTATGGTATAAGTAAATATTTCTTTAATAGCTTTCTCTACTTTTTTCATCTCTTCTTTATTTCTCTTGTCTGTTAAAATATTAATATGAAAATTACCGTCTCCTGCATGTCCATACGACATAACGCGAATGCCATATTTCTTAGAAATTTCTTCAATCTTATTTAACATTTCAACTATTTTAGTTCGTGGGATACATATATCTTCATTAACTTTTGTAAAGCAAATCTTGTAAATAGCAGGAGATATAGACTTCCTAACTAACCATAATTTATTTCGTTCTTTTACATTTTTAGCAATTTTTGTGGTAGCCCCTCTTTTCTTGGTAATCTCTTCTATAATCCTTATCTCTTTTTCCACAGTATCTTCTCGACCATCAACTTCTATTATTAAAGCTGCTTCTATTTGGTCAGTATTTAATTCAAAATATTCTTTTACACATTGAATGGCGGTTCTATCCATAAATTCTAAAGCTGCAGGAACAATTTTACTTTTAATAATTTCGATAATAGTAGCAATAGTCACTTCTTTATCTTTAAATGCTGCTAAAAGAGTATGGGTACACTCCGGTTGAGGTAAAAGTTTTAAAACAGCTTTGGTAATAATTCCTAAGGTGCCCTCGCTTCCAACAATTAGACTAATTAAATTATATCCAGTTGCTGATTTTAAAGTTTTACTTCCTAAATTTATAATTTCTCCTGTAGGCAACACCATTTCTAAAGACAATACATAATCTTTGGTGGTGCCATATCGCAATCCTCTTAATCCTCCGGCAGATTCAGCAATATTTCCACCAATGGTACTAGTCTTATTGCTAGCTGGGTCAGGTGGATAAAATAGTCCTTTTTCTTCTGCAGCTGTTTGCAAATCAGCTGTAATTACTCCTGGTTCCACGATAGCCCAAAAATTTTCAGTATCTATTTCCATAATTTTATTCATTCTAGTAAGATCTATTACTAAACCTCCATTTATTGGTAGGCAACCTCCTGTCATTCCAGTGGCAGCCCCTCGTGGGTAAACAGCAATTTTTTCTTTATTAGCCAAAACCAATATTTGCGAGATTTCTTCTTTAGTAATAGGCCTTACTACTAAGTCAGCCAAATATTCTTGACCAGTAGCATCATAAGAATAACACATACATTCTTCACGTGAGCTTAAAACATTTTTATTTCCTACAATATTTTTCATTTCTTTGACAAATCTATCACTAATCATTATTATCTATCTCCTTAGGCAATCTATTTGCCTCTCTAAGGTCTTTACTATCATTGATGATTGTTTCCTGAAGTAACTTTTCACCTTCTACATGGTTTCTACCACAGTATTTTGTAGGAGCTGTGCCCAAAACAAATGCTTCTCGTATTTTATGAGGACAAGATTCCGTAGCCAAAAGCCCTGTTTTAGCATCAATAGTAGCAAAGCAGATATTTTTTGGCACAGGAAATTCATTTGATGGAACATCCTTTAAAGCTTCATTTATAAAAGAAGCAAATATAGGTCCAGCTATACTTCCGCCACATCGATTATCTCCCATAGAAAGTTTCCCTTTATCATAACCTACCCAGATAGCAGCTACTAAATCTGGAGTGAATCCAATAAACCAAGCATCTGCATAATCATTAGTTGTTCCTGTTTTGCCAGCAATAGGTCTATTTACTTTAGAGCCCACTCCATATGCTGCTGTGCCACTGGTAACTACTCCCTTCAAGAGATTAGTTATAATATAAGCTGTTTCTTCGGAAAGAATTTTAGTTTGAGGAGAAATATTTTCTTTAATTAAATTGTTCTCTTGATCCTCAATATAGCGTATAGCCAAAGGATCCACCTTAACTCCTTGATTGGCTAAAACACCATAAGCAGTAGCAATCTCAATAGGATACACTTCTGAAGTTCCTAAAGCTAAAGACAGAGTAGGCATAAGAAAACTTTTTATACCCATTTTTCTAGCATAAGTAGCTACAGTTAAAGGAGTAACCATTTCTAACAATTTTACTGTAGCTACATTAATAGAATGAACTAAGGATGTTCTAAGAGTAACATATCCATAAAATTTTTCTTTATAATTCTTGGGAATCCATTCTTTGTCCTTGCCTTGGTATATTGTTGGAGCATCATAAATAGTATCTGAGGCTTTAAAACCTGTATCAATAGCTACAGTAAATACAAATGGCTTAAATGCTGAACCAGGTTGTCTTTTAGCTTGCACAGTACGATTAAACTGATTGTCTTTATTAAATTCACTTCCTCCTGCCATAGCCATAATATATCCATTTTTTGGGTTTAAAACTATTATGCAGCCCTCAATTTTTTGTCCTTCTACTTGAGCTTCCCATTCCTCATCGCTTATTTCTGTTGTAATTTCTACTCCTGCTTTTTTATCTATCTCTCTAGTAGACTTTAGCTTAATGCGAGGTAATTTGTTAATCCATTCTAATTGAGAGGATAATGCCTTTTGGGCAGCTTTTTGCATATTTAAATCAAGGGTTGCGTAAACTTTAAGGCCTCCTTTATATAAAATGTCTCCTCCATATTTTTTTTCTAATTCTTGACGAATATATTCAGCAAAGTAAGGAGCTTTATTGATAATAGCTTTATCTCTAATAATATCTTTTTTATTTTCTCTTTCTTGCAGCTCTTTATCTAAAATTTTTATAGCTTCTTTGGCTTCATATGCAGTAATAAAATTTAAATTTAGCATTCTATTAAGAACAAAAACCTGACGGTTTTTTCCAGCCATAGGATTGCTAATAGGAGAATAACTATTGGGAGCTTTAGGAAGGCCTGCCAACATAGCACTCTCAGCTAAATTTAAATCTTTAGAATGTTTTCCAAAATACCATAAGGCTGCAGCTTCTACCCCATAAGCACCATGACCAAAGTAGATTTTATTAAAATATCGCTCTAAAATTTCATCTTTAGTATATCTTCGTTCTATTTGAATAGCTAAAAGAACTTCTTGAATTTTTCGAGAATAAGTGCGCTCGCTAGTCAAAAATAATACTTTAGCCAATTGCTGAGTTATAGAGCTTCCTCCTTCTTTGATATGTCCTGCTTTAAGATTTTTGTAAAAAGCTCTAATAGTACCTTTTAAATTTACCCCTTTGTGCTTATAAAAACCTGTATCTTCAGTAGCAATAACAGCGTTTATAAGATGATAAGGGAGAGAAGACAAGCTAACAATCTCTCTTCTTTCTTCAAAAAACTCAACTATAATTTCATTGTTAACAGAATAAATTTTAGTAGGGAGTACCCATTTATCCCCTTTATATTTTTCTAAGGGTTTAATAGAAGGCAAATCTTTAGAAAGATTAAGGATAATCCCAATCCCAATTCCTGTTCCAAAAGAAAAAGACAAGAAAGCTATTACAAGAATTATTTTCCTAAAATTACTATAATTTCTTATTATAGATTTTCTTATAACTTTCTTAAATTTTCTTGATTCTGTTTTTATATTTCTTTTCATATAACTTCAACTCAAATTCTGCAATTAAATCGTAGAAATTATTGAGTTATAGAGTTTTAAGTTTAAGAGTTAAGAATTAGAGCTTTAGGGTTAAAAACCTAAGAATTAAAGGTTAAATAAACCCAAAATCTATTAAACTCCAAAACTACTATCTCTTAAATTCTAAATATTCTATGGTTTTTAAATACATTTTTTTGGGCTTCATAAAGAAAAAATAAAAATATAGCATCTATTAATCATAATTTGACATAGAACAAATTGATTTAACTATAAACGAACATTATGTTTCTACCGATATTATGTTCCTAACGAAACGATTATTCTCAT
>JASEGW010000067.1:0-2183 GCA_030017825.1 bacterium
GCCTATCACTTAAATCGCTCGGATAACGTCTTCTTTCCATGGTCGTGCCACTCCTCCTATGTTCGATAACTCTACATATTAAGTATTATCGAACAGAAGATGCAACACCTTGAGACTTTTCACACACCCTCTTAGTAATTGATGATAGTGGAGTAAAATATAAAGGGAAGATGGCCGTAGTTAAATAGACAGAAATCAGAATACAAAATACAGATTTATTGTTCTTTGCTTCTAAGTTTATTCATCATGTCAGTTGCTATATCTCTTGCTCCAAATCCAAAAGCTATGGCCAAGGCTAAGCAGCTACCTCCAAACAGCATTTCTAATTCGAGGTCTCCCTAAGCTATGTTTATGACAAAAATCCAGCTAAAATCTCAACCATATTTTGGCAATATCTTCCTTGACTTCTAATCCAATTCTGATAAAATATAGAAATCATATAATAATTTGTTGTGCCCAATATCAATAAAAGAGAATGAAAATGAAAGAGATTAAAGAAAACACAGAATTGGTCGCATTTTGCGGGCTTTATTGCGGAGCTTGTAAAGCATTCTTAAAAGAAAAATGTAATGGATGTTTCAAAAACGATAAAGCAACATGGTGTGGAATCAGAATATGTTGTAAAAATAAGAAGATAACTACATGCGCAGAATGTAATGAATATACAAATCCGAAAGATTGCAAGAAATTCAATAACATTATGTCAAAATTATTTGGATTACTATTCAAATCTGATCGGGTAGCATGTATTGCTCAAATTAAGAAAATAGGAATATCTGGGCATGCAAAAAGAATGACTGAATTAAAAAAGCATACTATAAAAAAAGGTTCGACATAACCGCGACATTGTGCTTCAAAAGAGGTACGCATGGATTGGTTTTTTTCCGTAATACGAGTAGCTGGCGCATCATTTCCAGTTGCATCATCATTTGTTCAACTTCAATCAGAAATTGATTCAAAATCCCTATTGGAACGAGTTGAAAAACTTGAAGATCCTGTGAGTTCTCTTCATGCTGATGTACTGACATTGTCAAAGTCGATTTATCATGAATTAAAATCTCAAGAATCTATAAATTTATCATTCAGCGATGAATTTTACTCGCAGTATAGTAGACCTCTTGCAGTTCTTAAATCTCGAGGATATATCAAAGAGAGCGAGGATATATCAAAGAGAGCTATGCCCTTGTAAGAGGTATCAATCTGGCATTCACTTGTGCGATCCATCATTCATTATGTATCTCTGCGTTATAGCGGAAGACGAAAGTAAAATGGAAGAGCTGGTAAAAATTGTAGATTCTTGTGAATCTGGAAAATGGTTGGATGGTGAAAAGATAAAAGCTGACGTTAAGCTGCCATTGCCAGTCATAAAAGCAGTTTTTGATATATACGAATCTAAAGGATATGGCCTATGTTCCAAAGCGATTGGTGTAGCTAAATACGTGGGAAAAGTTTAACAAATGGGAGACTTAGAAAAAACACTTGTGGAGTGGCTTTTGCCTAACCAATACACTGCACCTGACCGCCAACAGCGTGGCGGTTTTTCAAAGTTTCTGTTCCAACCTGTTGGCGGTCAGGTGAGCTCAACCGTTAGATAATATGAAACATATCCGATTGTCAGAATTAAAAGAATATTTTGCCACAAGAAATGAGAGCTATCTCATTAACGAGGTAGTTGAGCTATTTAAAAGATTTGATGTTGTAAAAGATTACTACACATCAAAACTTAGTGTCACTGACTCGAAATTAGTATTAGATAGATACAAAAGTATCATTACTAAAGAGTTTTTTCCTGAAAGAGGTTTTGGAAAAGCAAGGCTATCAATAGCAAGAAAGGCTGTAAATGATTATAAAAAAGTTGCAGTATCAAATTCTGGCACTATAGATATTATGCTTCATTATGTTGAAAATGGATCACAATTTACAAATGAATATGGAGATATGGATGAAGCCTTTTACAATAGCATGGAAGGCATGTACGAAGATGCGTTGAAGCTTATAGTTAAGAATAAGTTAGCGGCAGAGTTTGAAATAAGATGCAGAGAAATAGTGAGAAATGCAATAGAAGGATGGGGATTTAAAGACCAATTAGAGTATCTTTATGACGAGTATATAAATCGATAAATCATCTAACCAATACACTGCACCTGACCGCCAACAGCGTGGCGGTTTTTCAAAGTTTCTGT
>JASEGW010000067.1:2281-7664 GCA_030017825.1 bacterium
GTGCCCTATCAAAGGTTAGTGTTTTTTTGAAAGTTTGTGCCCATCCTGTTGGCGGCAGGTGAGCTCAATCGTTAGCCGCAACAAAGAAAGGAGGATATGGATCATGAAGATGATTACTGTAACTGATACTCTTGATTTATCAATCCCAGAGAGAATTCAATTGGTAGAGGATATTTGGGATACGATAGCTGTAGAAGCTGACTCGGTCGAGTTAACCGAAGAAGAAAAGAAGATAATCGATGAAAGATTAGAGGCGTATCATCAGAACCCTGATTTGGGTTCTCCGTGGGAGGATGTTTTCAGGAGAATAGTGAGCAAAAAATGAGATATAGAATTATTATCAGGTTTGAGGTTGAAAATGACCTAAAGGAAGCTTTCTCTTGGTATGAAGACAAAAGGCAAGGATTGGGATACGACTTTCTTTTGCAGGTTGATGCTGGGCTGAGATTCATAGAAAGAAATCCAAAAATTTGTCCAGCAGAGTATAAAGGAGTAAGAAAATACCTCGTCAAGAGGTTTCCATACAAAATAATCTATCTACTCGAAGAAGAAAGAATAGATAGCATCTAACCAATCGCTGCAGCTGATCTTGCTTACGCTCGGCGGCTGAGTTTTATCGTTAGCCGTATAGGAAAAAGATGATGAAAATTTTGGGTGTCAATATTTCACAGAGAAGAGACGGTAGCTCGCATTAATTAAAATAGGGACAAATTAAAATAGGCGCTGTCCCTATTTTTTATGGATCTTTTAGAAAGATTAAGATTATAAACTATGATTAGACAACTCATAAAACAAAAAGAAATAAGACTGCTGATAGTTCTAATAGGGATTTCTGTTATATTAATAATATTAGACACTTCCTATAATATGAAAAAAATTAAAAACATTGTAAGGACATTACTTGTTGTTGAAGAAAAAATATATACAAGAGTGACTTCTTATTTAAATGGTTATGGCATAAGATTAAGTAACTTGAATGAACTTAATATTGAGAATAAAATACTTAAAGTCGAGAATAAAATGCTCAAAGAAAGAATAAGAGATTTTATTAAGAAAAAAGAAGATTGGCAGCAAATATTAGAAGAAAACGAAAGATTGAGGAAAATAGTAAACTATAAAAAAAGACTACCTAAAAAAACAATAGTTGCCAAGGTGATAGGATTTGATCCTGGTAATTTCTTTAAGGTTATCACTATTAATAAAGGAAAAAAAGAAGGTATTTCAAGAAATATGGAAATAGTAACATTCATAGAAGACAAAGAAGAATTAGTAGGAAAAGTTATTGAGACAGGTGAGTATACTTCCCAAGTATTGTTATTATTAGATCAAAACAGCAAGGTAGGAGTATATATAGAAAGAAACGGAATAAATGCTGTATTAACAGGTAATAATCGAAATTATAAGTTAGACTATGTAGATAGGGATATAGATGTTCAGATTGGTGATAAAGTAGTTACTTCTGGCAAAGGAGGAATATTTTCTAAGGGCGTCTTAGTAGGCAAAGTATCAAAGATTACAAAAGAAAGATCGGAATTGTTTTACGATATAGAAGTTGTTCCCACCTTAGATCAAAATAAATTAGAGGAAGTGTTAGTGGTTGTTGATGAAAATATTTGAATTATTTCGAAAAAATATATTTAGGTATATATTCTTTCTTATTTTATTTCTTGTTATACTGGTTATTCAGGTTTATTATTTAAGTAAAATACTAATTTTTAATGCAAAGCCTGACTTACTGTTGATTTGTGTGTTCTTAATTAGTGTACACAAGGGAGTATTTTTTGGAGAAATCAGCGGTTTTACGTTTGGTTTGATTGAGGATGCATTTTCAGGGTGCGTCTTAGGAACTAATGCCTTTTCAAAGACTTTGGTTGGATATTTTACTAATATATTCTCTAAATATTTTCAAATAAAAGATTTACCTCTCAAATTACTTCTTCTACTAATTCTATATTATTTAAATGCCTTTTCAGTAACTTTCATAAGTTTTTTTCTTGGTAAACTGACCTTGAATATTGAGATAATGAAAAATATTTTCTGTGGTTCGATTTATACCCTTATTGTAAGTGTTTTTATTCTGATAGGTATGAATTTATTGAGCAATGTATTGAACAATGAAGAATAATTTAATAGAATTCGATAAAGCCAAAAAAAAACTACAACATTTAAGCATATTTTTCTTTGTTGTTTTATTGGCAATCTTAATAAGGCTATTCTACTTACAAGTTGTCAAAGGAAACTACTTCTGTCAAGTTTCAGAGAAAAATAGAATCCAACTAATCCCAATTCCTGCCCCAAGAGGAGTAGTTTACGATTGCAAAGAAACTCCTTTAGTAAAAATCGGGCCATCTTTTGATATTATGGTAGTTCAAATTGGCCTGAAAAAAGAAGATATCGAAAATATTGCCAGGAAATTAAGCTGTATTTTAAACATTAAAACGGAAAAAATAATAGCTTTTATTAATAAAAAGAAAAGTCTTCCTTGTGAACCAGCATTAGTAGCAGAAAATGTGTCTAAAGATGTAGTAATAAGAATTGCTGAACATAAGATGGAGTTGCCTGGTGTAATAATTCAAGTCAATCCTAAAAGATTTTATGTGTATGGTGAATTAGCTTCTCACCTTTTAGGTTACATAGGGGAAGTTAGCAAAAAAGATATAGAGAGGGACGAAGAAAGAAGATATAAAACAGGAGATTTAATAGGAAAGACAGGAATAGAAAAGACTTTGGATGATTATTTAAGAGGAGAAAATGGGGGTAAACAAGTTGAAGTAGATGCCAAAGGCAGAAAGATTAGGATATTAAGCTGTAAAGAACCAAAGGCAGGGAGAAATGTATATTTAACTATTAATCGTCAAGTACAAGAAATTGCCGAAGAAGCTATTAAAGATAAGCAAGGGGCAGTTGTAATCTTAAATAGCGACAATGGCAAAGTATTGGCTTTGGTTAGTAAGCCTAGTTTTAATCCAAATATGTTTACTAGTCGCTTAGGTAATGAAGTAGTAAAAAAGATATTAGAACATCCCAATCATATTTTTATGAATAGAGCTATTCAAGCTGAATATTCACCTGGTTCTGTTTTTAAAATTATAGTGAAAACTGCTGCCTTAGAGAAAAATATAATAAATATTAAAAAAAAGGTATTTTGTAAAGGTAAATATTTTTTAGGAAAAAAAGAATTTAAGTGTTGGGAAAAAGCAGGGCATGGAGAAGTAGATTTGCTGAAAGCTATTATCAAGTCTTGTAATGTATATTTTTATGGGTTGGGAGCTATGGTAGGAATTAATTCTATAGTAGATGTTGCTGAAAAGTTTGGAATTGGAGAAAAGACTAATATTGTTTTATCTGAGGAGAAAAAAGGACTACTTCCAAGTCCCAGATGGAAGAGGGAAAAATTTAATGAGGGATGGTATTTGGGAGAGACAATAAATTGTAGTGTAGGACAAGGCTACCTTTTAGTAACTCCTATACAAATGGCTTGCATGATATCAGGAGTGGGGAATAAAGAGGTTATTTATAGACCTATGTTAATAGAAAAAGTAGAAAACTCAAATAGAGATGAGCTAATTGATTACGAAAAACCTGAAGTAAAATATAGATTAAATTTTAAGGATAAAACTCTAAAGTTATTGGACGAAGGACTTAAGGATGTGGTTAGGTTAGGAACAGGTTGGAGAGCTTGTGTATGGAGATTAAAAGTAGCAGGAAAAACAGGTACATCTCAAAATCCACATGGAGAAGACCATGCATGGTTTGTTTGTTACACAGAAATCAATGGAGTAAATTTAGGTATTTGTATTTTAGTAGAACATGGTGGAGGGGGAGGAAAGGCTGCTGCCCCAATAGCTGGTGAGATATTATCAAAAATTAAGATGCAAGGGATTATTTTGTAATTTTTATAGAAGATGCACAATTAATAAATATCAGCAGATTAGTTATGTTAGCTCAAAAATAATAATGGAAAATTATGAATAACTATATAAATATAAATAAAATACGAAATGTAGATTTTATCTTAGTAATTGCTACCATAGTCTTAGTAAGTATAGGTATTTTAATAATATTTAGCATTTCCTATCAAAATGGTATTAACAAAGTAAATTTGTTTTGGAAGAAACAGTGTATCTATTCTTTAATTGGTTTTGTATGCATGATTATTATTTCGTGTTTAAACTATGAAGTAATTAGAAAATATTCTTTTATCATTTATTCGATTAATATAGTTTTTTTAGTATTAGTTTTATTATATGCTAGTCCTATTAGGCATGTACATAGTTGGTTTTGTATAGGAGGGTTTTCATTTCAACCTTCTGAAATAGCTAAGTTGTCTACTATATTAATGTTAGCAAATTATTTATCGAGAGAATCAGAAAAATTAAAAAAAAATGTTAATATATTTTATGTTTTTATTATAGTCTTAATTCCTCTTTTTTTAATATCAAAGCAACCTGATTTAGGAACAGCTGTATTATTTTTTCCTGTTATGTTTATCATGCTTTATGTAAATGGGATTAAAAAAGATTATCTATTAGCTATAGTAATAATAAGTTTTATGGTAGTATTATTCACTATTATATGTGCTATTGTAGAATTTAAACCTAAATATGAAATAACATTGTTTGAAAATGTTTTGACTTTAATAAAGAGTAAGAAAACTATATTTATAGTTGTGTTAATAATGTCTTTTATAACAGTTTTAAATAAATTATTCAAAAATACTGTTTTAAGATTTAATTTAAGAAAGACTTTTATTTATTATTTAAGTTTTATAGGAGGAGCTGTGATTCCTGTTCTTATGTTTAACTTCTTAAAGAGCTATCAAAAAAAACGTTTATTTGTTTTTTTAGACCCTAATATAGATCCCTTAGGTGCGGGATATAATATTATTCAGTCTAAAATAGCTATCGGTTCAGGGAAAATATTCGGCAAAGGATTTTTATCAGGAACTCAGTCCCAGTTAGGATTCTTGCCAGAGCAGCAAACTGATTTTGTATTTTCCGTAATTGGTGAAGAGTTTGGTTTAGCAGGTTTATTAACTGTTATTCTATTGTTTGTGATTATTATTTACAGAGGACTTTATTTGACCTACTTGGCGAAAAATAATTTTGATTTTTTAATTGGTATTGGAATAGTCTCTTTAATTGGAACCCAAATGCTAATTAGTATGGGAGTGGCAACAGGTATTATGCCTGTTACTGGACTTCCGTTACCTTTTGTTAGTTATGGAGGATCTTCTTTATGTACTTTTATGTTAGGAATAGGTATCTTATTGGGAATAAAAAACCAAAATCATTAGGAATATGTTTTGAAAAGGGAAGAATACTGTTCTTTATTAGACCCTCTGCAAAATAAGAAATTCAACTAAAAGAATAAATATTACCTA
>JASEGW010000068.1 GCA_030017825.1 bacterium
ACCCACAAAGTGGGTCGTTGTTTCGGATCTCGAATTTTACTTAAGTGTGCTACAATACCTAATTATTTTTGCATGGGTACTTAGATGGTAAGTAGAAGATGCTGGAAGTATGTGAAAAACACTAATAATCTGGTGTTCTTTTTATTGGATGCGGAATAATACAAATTGACATTTTCTAAAGTTTTGTTAAAATAGTTTAAAGCCGGGGTGGTGGAATTGGTAGACACGCTAGGTTGAGGGCCTAGTGGGCAGATTGCCTGTACGAGTTCAAATCTCGTCCCCGGCACCATTTCTAATATAAGCCACAGATAAACACAGATTTTATAAAGAAAAAGAATGATACTTCCATGCCAATATATTTAAAGATATTGTACTATCTCGCATTGCAAACCCTAAAAGCAAACGAGCAAACGTAGATATGTTGGAAGAAAACTTTGGAATTACTATAGATTTAGATAAAGTCTATAAAATGATGGATAAACTTGATGATAAAGCAATAGAAGAGTTAAGTACCATAACTTATCAAAATACAGCCAATCTATTTAATCAAAAATAGATGTAATTTTTTTGATTGTACTACCATATACTTTGAATCGTTTATAGAAGATGAATTTAAGAAAAATGGTTACAGCAAAGACTTAAAATTCAATCAGCCTCAAGTCTTATTAGCATTAATGGTAACAAAAGAAGGTCTATCAATAAGCTATAAAACATTTGCAGGTGATAAATATGAAGGCCATACCTTAATTCCTGCTTTGGAAGATATCAAGGAAAGGTAGTCAATCAGTAGAAGTTGGCCAAACTCTTTTTTAATAGAATAAAAAAAGGAAGAAATTAAATTCTTCCTTTATACCTCTTTTATTTTTTGTTTCTATATATTAATGAAATAAAAATTATTAAAAGAAGTTACTTTTTCTTTTTAGCTGGAGCTGCTGGAGCTGCTGGAGCTGCTGGAGCTGCTGGAGCTGCTGGAGCTGCTTCGTCTATAGTTTTTTGTACGTCTTCAGCACTTTCACTTTGTACGTCTTCAGCACTTTCACTTTGAGTGTCTTTATCAGTTGCTTTAGGAGCACAACTGTTAAAACTAATAGCAAGAGTGAAGACAAAACAAATTGTTAAAAGCAAGACTAGTAATTTTTGCATAAGTACCTTTTCTACTCCTTTCTTTAAAATATAAAATCTAAGACTATGTTAGACACCTTATTCACACAAAATATTATACAAATGTATAAATATTTGTCAAGAGAAAATTAAATAATTAATATAAAAAATAAAAAATTAATAAATTTTCAGGTGTCAGATATCAGAAATTAAGTAGAATTCAGAATATAGAATCCAGAAAATAGAACCCAGAAGCAAGAAATTAATAAATCTACCTTTTATTTTAAAGTTAATACTTGAAAGCTTATGTCTGAACGGTTGCTAATTATATTACAGGTTTTCTTTTCTCAAAAAAATTGCTTTGTTCTAAGGCATAAGCAATTTGTATTAATATTTCCTCTCCAAAATAAGGAGCTAAAAACTGTATTCCTATGGGCAAATTATGAGCATAGTTACAAGGAAGAGAAATTCCTGGAATTCCAGCCAAATTACTAGAAATGGTAAATATATCTGAAAGATACATGCTCAAAGGATTATTTAACTTTTCTCCTAACTTAAAAGCAGTGGTAGGAGAGGTTGGGGTAAGAATCACATCACAAGAACGAAAGGCTTTTTCAAAGTCTTCTTTAATTAATGTTCTAACTTTCTGGGCTTTTAAGAAATAAGCATCGTAATAGCCTGCTGAAAGTACAAAAGTTCCTAGAATGATTCTTCTTTTAACTTCTGTTCCAAAGCCTTCTTTTCTGGTTTTTTGGTACATATTAATAAGAGTATTATCTGAGTGTCGATAGCCATATTCTACTCCATCATAGCGAGCCAAATTAGAACTGGCTTCTGCAGTACAAATCAAGTAATAAGTAGCTACAGCATATTCTGTATGAGGTAAAGAGACTTCTATGCAATGAGCTCCTAGTTCTTCAATCTTTGAAATAGCCTTTTTTATCCAGAAAGAAACTTCTTTTTGCAAACCTTCTATGAAATACTCTTTAGGAATACCAATTTTCATACCTCTTATTTCTTTTTTAAGAGATTCTGTGTAATCGGGGGTCGTATATTTTTGAGATGTCGTATCTTTAGGATCATAACCAATAATTGTATTTAATAATATGGCCGTATCGGTTACATCTTTAGTTATTGGCCCTATTTGATCAAGAGAAGAAGCAAAAGCTATTAATCCATAACGAGAAACAAGTCCATAAGTGGGCTTAAAACCTACAACTCCACATAATGATGCTGGCTGTCTAATGGATCCTCCTGTGTCTGAACCTAAAGCTAACACTGCTTCATCAGTAGCAATAGCTGCTGTAGACCCTCCGCTAGAGCCGCCAGGGATAGCATCAGTCTTCCAAGGATTCTTGACAGGTCCATAAAAAGACGTTTCATTAGAAGAACCCATAGCAAATTCGTCCATATTTGTTTTTCCAATAAAGATAGCCTGAGCATCTTTAAGTTTTTTTATTACTGTTGCATTGTATGGAGCTTTAAAGCCTGTAAGAATTTTAGAGCCGCAAGTAACAGGTGTTCCTTCTATACATATATTATCTTTGATGGCAATGGGGATACCTGCCAAGGGATGAAGTTGCTCTTTGTTTTTAATTTTATTATCAATAGTTTCAGATTGCTTCAAAGCTTGATCAAATAATTTAGTAATATAAGCATTAATTTTGTTATCTATATTTTCAATTCTTTCTATAATAGAACTTGTTAGCTCTTTACAAGAAATCTTTCGTTTCTTGAGAAGCTGATGAGCTTCATGAGCAGTTAATTGATACAGCTCCACTTATTTCTCCTGTAATTCATTAAAGATTATGCTCTTTGAATTCATGATAAAAACTAAATTTTGGTGTAGATTTAATACAGGTCGGCATAAATAAATACTGATAATTAAAAACTTGTAATTATCGGTGTTCAGAGATTTCTTTAGCTAAGTTTTTCTTTAATCGAAGGAGCATATTGATAAGCTTTTTTTATTATCTGGCAAATATTTAATATGTCCTTTTCTTTCATATGATTATATAATGGAAGGCATAAAATATGCTCAGAAATAAAATTTGTATTGACTAAATTTTCTTGAATAAATTCTTTTTCGTAAGCGTTTTGTTTATGAACTGGAGGAAAGAAATATTTGCGGCTACTTATATTTTCTTTTTCTAAGACTAAAGCCAGAATATTTCTATCTAATCCAAATTTAGCTGGATCTATTAGAATAGCAAAATCTTTATAACAAGAAGAAGAATCTTTTTCTATTTTTTGAAAACTTATCCCTGGAATATTTTTTAAATTATCTAAATAAAGATTAATTAACTTTTTTCTTTTAACTAATCTTTCTGGAAGTAATTCTAAGTTTTCAAGGGCGATAATAGCACTGATTTCTAACATGCGAGCATTTAATCCTACAAATTCGCAATTATAATTTCCAGGATTTCCATAATCCCGACCAATTCTTATTTCATCTGCTAATCTTTTGTTATTAGTAGCTACTATTCCTCCTTCTCCAGCTACTAAAACTTTAGTAGGACTGAGGCTAAAGACTTCCATTTCTCCAAAACCAGCTAAAGGTTTATTCTTGTAACTAGAGCCAAAGGCATGAGCGGCATCATAAATAACTTTAAGAGAATATTTATGGGCTATTTTGTTAAGTTCTTCTACTTGGGCAGGATTGCCAAAGATATGGACAGCCATAATGGCTGAAGTATCTTTAGTTATATATTTTTCTATAGAAGTTAAATCTATATTAAAAGTTTCTTGATGACAATCTACAAAAATAGGAGTGAGGTTATTCCAAATTAGAGCATGCACGCTAGCGCAAAAAGTAAAACTAGGAACAATAATCTTTCCCTTTAATTTTAAAGCTTTTATGCCTAAGATTAAGCCCAAAGTACAATTAGCTACACATACAGCATGTTTAACATTTAAATATTGAGCTATTTTTTTTTCTAATAGCTCTACATATTTTGCATTAGTAACTAAACCACTTGAAAAAGTTTCTTTAAGCCTATTTTCTATGCCCTTAAAAGGAGGCAAAGAAGGACGAACCATTGGAATAAGACTATTAAAAACAGGCTTTCCTCCTAAGATAGCTAACTTTCCTGATTCTTTTATTGAAGTAAGTTTCATAAGCTTTATTGATAAAAATTCAAACTTTACTTAATTGTTAAATAAAAGCATGCTTTTTTACTAATTCTCAAAACATATACTATATTTTTTGATGAAAAGCAAGGGGTTTATCTTTATCTAAAAGATTTATTACTATCCTAATATCATATTTAGGAAACTTTTTCCATTTTTTAGACTTGTAACATTAAATATTTCAGCAATAGTTTGGCCGACATCGGCAAAAGATTCTCTTATTCCTAAATTTCTTCCAGAAAAATATCTTTTAGTATAAACTAATAAAGGAACATATTCTCGAGTATGATCAGTTCCCTTAAAAGTG
Source organism: bacterium (assembly GCA_030017825.1). Lineage (GTDB taxonomy): Bacteria > UBA9089 > JAHJRX01 > JAHJRX01 > JAHJRX01 > JASEGW01. The sequence goes on from JASEGW010000068.1 coordinate 4,538, forward strand.
GGGTCACAACCGTGGTCTGCAGTAATAATTAATAAATCATCATCATTTAAACAAGTAAAAATTTCTGGAATATGATTATCAAATTCTAAGAGAGCTTTAGCATAACCGAATATATCATTCCTATGCCCATATATCATATCAAAATCAATTAAATTTGTAAAGATTAAACCTTCTTTAACTTTCTTTAAAGCATCTATAATTTTATGAATTCCATCATGGTTGTTTTCTGTTGATAAGCAGTTTTTTATTCCAGAGCCACCGAACAAGTCTTTTATCTTGCCAATACCTAAAATATTTATATTATTTTTTTCCAAAATGTTAAGCAAAGTATCTGAAGGAGGTTTTAGAGAGAAATCTTTTCTATTTTTAGTTCGTACAAAGAAACTTGGTTCGCCAATAAAAGGACGAGCAATTACTCTCCCTACTTGATAAGGATTTAATATTTCTCGAGTAATTTCACAAATTCTATACAATTTATCCAGAGGTATTATCTCTTCATGGGCAGCTATTTGAAACACGCTATCTGCAGAAGTATAAACAATAGGTTTTTTAGTTTTTAAATGCTCTTCTCCTAAGTGTTTAATAATTTCTGTTCCTGATGCAGGATAATTACCCAGTATTTCAAAACCTGTTTTAGCAGTGAATTCTTTAACTATTTTATCAGGAAATCCTTTGGGAAAAACAGGAAAAGGTTTTTTAGTAATTAATCCAGCTATTTCCCAATGGCCAATAGTGGAATCTTTTCCTGCGGAACGCTCTCCCATTTTTCCATAGGAAGCTTTAGAGGCAATATTATTTTTTATTCCTTTTATATTTGCAATTAGGCCTAATCCTAAAGATTCTAAATTTGGAAGATTAAGTCCTTGCAAATGATTAGCTATATTACCCAGAGTATTGCAGCCATCATCTCTATATTGCTTTGCATCGGGAAGTGCACCAATTCCTACACTATCTAAGATAATTAAGGCTACTCTTTTGAAGATAATGTTGTTTTTCATTCATGATTTCTCTAATCAATAAAAAGCTTTACTATTTTTGCAATTTAGATTTTTCTTTTACCTTGGCAGGAACTCCAACTGCTGTAACTCCATCAGATATATCATTGATTACTACTGAACCTGCTCCTACCATAACATTTTTTCCAACATTAATGTAGGGTATGATTGTTGATCCAGCTCCAATTGTAGTATTTTGCTTTATTTTTACATTTCCACCTAATTGGGCGCCTGAAGCAATATGAACATTGTCTTCAATTATATTTTGATGTTCAACAATAACTCCTGTATTTATAATACAGTTGTCGCCAATTATAGAATCTGTCCAAACTGTAGCTCTAGCAGAAACAACAACTCCTGAACCAATTTTAGCTGTTTTAGATATAATTGCACTGGGATGAATAGCGTTTATAATTATCAAACCTGCTTTCTTAAATTTTTTAAAGAACATACTTCTTGTTTCGTTATGTCCAATAGCAATTATACTACCTATTACGCCTTTTTCTTTTATTAATTTTGGAATTAAAGAAATATCTCCAAAAACCTTGTGATTATTTACAAATTTACCATGAAGTTTAGGATCGCTATCTAAAAATCCAACAACTTCATAGTCTTTTGACTCTAAAAGTATATCTAAAACAACTCTACCATGTCCTCCAGCACCCATTATAAAAATTTTTTCTGCCATTTGTCACCTCTAATAAGTAAGTTTTTTTTGTAAAAGATTTGGAGTAATTTTAATCTTATTCAAGATTTTTACAATTATAGAGCTTGCTTTTCCATCTCCATACGGATTTTTGCAGTTTTTTATTCTTTTTCTAAAATTTTCATCAAACAGTGCTTTGTTTATTGCTTTTATTATTTCTACTTTATTATATTTTACATTTATAATGTTATTAGAACATTGTCTTCCCTGTTGACGCGTACCAATGTTTACTACCGGCAAATGAAATGAAGGAGCTTCAATTATTCCACTACTAGAATTTCCGACCATTACCTTAGCTATTTTCATAAGACTTAAGTATTCTAAATGAGGTAGACTACTAAAAGAATTAATAAATGAGCAATCTTTAAATTCTTTTATTATTTTAATCATAGCTTGTCCGCCGGCATCAGAGTTAGGAAGCATAAGAATAGTTTGTAGAGATAGTTTTTTTAAGGCTTGCATGGTCTGTTTCATTTGCCAAGCTGCTTCATTTATTTCAGTAGTTACTGGATGCTGAACAGCTAACAAAATTGGTCTTGAGAGGTCTAAATTAAATTTTTTTGCTATTATTGATGGTTCTATTAATTTCTGATTAAGTATAGTATCTAATCTTGGAGCCCCTACCACAAAGACCATATTTTTTTGTTCTCCTAATTTAATTATTCTTTTTGCGCTTTTATTGGTAGCTACAAGATGAATATGTGATAGCTTAGTAATAGCATGTCTTAGAGATTCATCTATAGTTCCCGAAACTTCGCCTCCATGAATATGGGCTACAACAATATTCATATGTGCTCCGGCGATTGCTCCAGCCATCATTTCTCCTCTATCCCCAAGAATTAACAATATATTTGGCTGAATTAATTCTAAAGCTTTAGTAATTCCAATTATTCCTTTTCCTAAAGATTTAGCCATTGCTGCTCCGGTGTCATCATCTGGCAACATATCTACTTTGGCTTTAATATTAAATCCATCTCTTAATATTTCATCAATTGTATTTCCAAAATCAGGAGATAGGTGCGAGCCGGTTACGATTAAAAACAATTCAAGATTTGAATGAGCAAGAATTGTCTTTAAAATAGGATAGTAAATTCCATAATCGGCTCTATTTCCTGTAATAACAGCAATTTTTTTCATATTATTCAGTCTTCTTGCATTAAAAATTATTTAAAAAAAAGAGATTAACATTTTAATCATAATTAAATAACCTGAGTTCGACATAAGAATATGTTCCTTTATTTTAAGTTTAAGAATTAAT
>JASEGW010000069.1:0-3778 GCA_030017825.1 bacterium
AAAAGCGGACATTTTTAAATTGCCAAAAAGAGGACATTTTCATTTTGCCTTGACAAAAAAATAAAATACAACTTGACAAAATAAGATGTTTGAAGTAAAATCTTTTTTTATCTTTTTCAAATTCAAATTCAAAAATTGTAAAGGAGGATGATATGGATTTAACTTGGCTTACATGGGTAGGCTCCATAGTTGCACTATTGTTTGCAGTTTATCTGGTAAGTGATATCTTGAGTAAAAGCGAAGGTACGGATAAAATGAAAGATATTGCGAGCTATGTAAGAGAAGGAGCTAATGCTTACTTAAAAAGGCAATATGCAGGTGTATTGGTATTCTTTGTAATAGTAACAATAATACTATGTTTTATGTGTAAACATGGTTATCTAACATGGTTTGTGCCTTTTGCATTTTTTAGTGGTGGATTCTTTTCTGGTTTAGCTGGATTTATTGGCATGAAAATAGCTACCTATTCTAATGCTCGTACAGCTTGGGCAGCAAGAGATACTCTTAATAAAGGACTTAGAGTAGCTTTTGCTAGTGGAACAGTTATGGGTATGGTAGTAGTGGGTTTGGCTTTATTAGATCTGAGTGCTTGGTACGCAATATTACAGTGGCACTTTGCAAAGTATCAACCAATGTTGGAAGAATCGGAACGAATAAGGCAAATCACCAGCACTATGCTAACTTTTGGTATGGGAGCTAGCTCTATGGCTTTATTTGCTCGTTTAGGTGGTGGTATATTTACCAAAGCTGCTGATGTGGGAGCTGATTTAGTAGGAAAAGTAGAAGCTGGCATTCCTGAAGACGATCCTCGAAATCCTGCTACCATAGCTGATAATGTTGGAGACAATGTAGGAGATGTAGCTGGCATGGGAGCAGACTTATATGAGTCTTATGTGGGTTCATTAGTAGCTACTATGGCTTTAGGAGCTGCAGCTTTTGCTTCAGAAGGAATGACTGTTAAAGCTATTACCATTCCTATGGTTTTGGCTACAATTGGAGTTATTTGTTCTATTGTAGGAACATTTTTTGTAAGAGCAGGAGAAGAAGCAAAACAAGAAGTATTATTAAAAGCCCTAAGAAATGGAATTTATTTTTCTACAATAGCCATTATTATTGCTAGTTATTTTCTAGTAAAGAGTGTATTAGGACCTCAAAATATTGGTATATGGTGGGCTATTATTATAGGGTTGTTTGCTGGAAATATAATAGGTTATTTTACCGAATATTATACTTCTGATCATTATAATCCCACCAAAGGCGTTTCTGAGCGAGCTCAAACAGGAAGTGCTACAGTTATTATTGAAGGGCTTTCTGTGGGAATGAAGAGTACGGCTATACCAGTGCTTACTATTGTAGTTGGAAGTTTGGGAAGCTTTTTTGCTGCTGGAGGAACTATTGACGAACCAGCAAAAGGTCTTTATGGAATTGGTATTGCTGCTGTAGGTATGCTTAGCACTTTAGGTATTACTTTAGCTACAGATGCTTATGGCCCTGTAGCAGACAATGCTGGCGGATGTGCTGAAATGGCTGAATTAGAGCCTCATGTTAGAGAAAGAACTGATGCATTAGATTCCTTAGGAAATACAACTGCTGCTACAGGAAAAGGTTTTGCTATAGGTTCAGCTGCTCTTACAGCTCTGGCACTTTTAGCTGCTTATAAAGATGAAGTAGCTATTTATTCAGAAAAATTTGGCTTAGATCTAAACTTAGACCTTTCCATAATGAATCCTAAAATATTGGGTGGTTTATTTATTGGAGGTATGCTGCCTTACTTGTTTAGTTCTATGTCTATGAAAGCTGTAGGAAGAGCTGCTGGAATGATTGTAACTGAAGTAAGGAGACAGTTTAGAGAGATAAAAGGAATAATGGATGGTTCAGGAAAACCAGATTACGCTAAATGTGTTTCCATTAGTACTGCTGCTGCTCAAAAAGAGATGATTATACCATCTTTGATGGCTATAATAGCTCCTATAGTAATGGGACTTATTGGTGGGCCAGAGATGGTATTTGCTGTTTTAGCAGGTGCCTTGGTTTCAGGTTTTGTGTTAGCAATTATGATGGCTAATGCTGGTGGATGTTGGGATAATGCTAAGAAATATATTGAAGCTGGAAATTATGGCGGCAAAGGTTCAGATGCTCATAAGGCTGGAGTAGTTGGGGATACTGTAGGTGATCCTCTAAAAGATACTTCAGGTCCTTCCTTGAACATATTGATTAAGCTAATGAGCATGGTTTCTTTGGTATTTGCAGCCTTGGTAGTTAAAAACCATTTGTTTTAGTTAAAAATAAAATTTAAATTGCTATTGTAAAGCCACGGATAAACCAATCCGTGGCTTTTTTGGCTTTAGCCTTAAACTATATAAATATATAAAAAAGCCAGAAAAATTGATATATAGATAGCAAAACTATTTAAAATTATAAAGTAACTATTCAGCAATGTTCAATATAACAACATATTTCCTTAGTGCGAAGTTTATACTGAATAGTTACATTAAAACTTAAGACAGGAGAAATAAATGCCTCTTTCTTTAGGAATTATTGGACTACCCAATGTGGGAAAGTCGACTCTTTTTAATGCTCTTACCAAACTTTCCATTCCTTCTGAAAACTATCCTTTTACTACTATTGAGCCTAATATTGCTGTGGTAGAAGTGCCTGATGAGCGTCTTTTAAAGATTAAAGAAATAACTGAAGCAGAAATTGTTAATAATATTCATCTACAATTTATAGATATTGCTGGTTTAGTAAAAGGAGCTCACAAGGGAGAAGGATTGGGCAATAAATTCTTATCTCAGATTAGAGAAGTAGATGCCCTAATACATATAGTAAGATTATTTGAAGACGAAAAAGTAGAAAAGATAGGGGGAAGTAATTTTTTAGATAATGTGGAAATTATAAATACAGAATTAATTTTAAAAGATATAGAAATGTTGGCAAAAATAAGATTAAAATTAGAAAAAAATTTAAAAGGAAGTAGAGATATTAAGCTAAAAGAAGAGTATGAATTAACTAAAAGAATAAGTGAGAGTTTAGATCAAGGAAAGCTGCTAAGAGAGCTAAGCTTAACAGAAGAAGAATTAAAAATAATCAAAGAATATAATTTATTAACATCTAAACCTCTTTTGTATGTGTTTAATTTAGGGGAAGGAGAAATGAAGGGGGATTTAAATTTAAATGGTTTAGGTTGTGATACTCAGGTAATTTCATTTTGTATAAAGGTAGAAGAAGAGCTATCAAAGCTGTCTAAAGAAGAAGCTGGATTATTTAGAGAAGAGTTAGGCATTAAAAACTATCCTCTAAATGATTTAATTAAAAAAGCCTATGATGCCTTAAATTTAATTACTTATTTTACCATAGAAAAAGGAAAACTTTCTGCCTGGTCTATAAAAGAAGGAACTACAGCTAAAGAAGCAGCTGGTAAAGTTCATTCCGATATGGAGAAAGGATTTATTGCTGCAGAAGTGATATCTTATTTGGTTTTAAAAGAGATAGGTGATATTTCAGAGATAAAGAAGAAAGGGCTGATTTGCCAAGAAGGCAAACAATATCAAGTGAAAGATGGGGATATTATCTGTTTTAAGTTTAGTTTATAAGAAAAGTTATAAAATTCATAAATTGTAAAACAACCTGAGTTTGACATAAGAATATGTTCCTTTATTTTGAGTTTAAAAATTAATATTTCTTCGCCAAATTAAAATCTTAACGAAAAATACTTAATTTTTCATTTCTTCTTTTTCTTTAAAAATTAAATATTTTCCTAATTTCAATTAATGCTCAG